>CAILAQ010000396.1 GCA_903832165.1 uncultured Bacteroidota bacterium
GAACCTTTTCTGAGATACGATTTATAAAGCCGGTCTCAGTATCTGATAATCCATAATTTTTTGCGGCACGCTGGTCCATATTCTGCACTCCGATGATCACCAGTCCATAACCCTGAAGATTTTTAATCAGGGCACTTATCTCATCAGGAGTTGCGCCATCCGCCAATTGAAACCGATCCACCGGAGCATAGGCATTCAAACGGTGCTGGAAAATTGTCTCCTGATCATGACCGAGAATCACCGATGCGATTTTCACCTTATCAAGATTTTTTACCGGCATCAGCTCGTCACGGTTTTGAAGTACGGTAAGGGAAGCCTCAACCAATTCACGGTTGATCACGCTCGTAGCGGGATTATTGAGCCTTTCAGGCAGACTATCGGTACGCAGCGGTTTCCAGGTATTCAGGCCGGTCCAGTGTTTTACGGCAAGGATTTTCTTACAGCTTTTTTCGATGTCCGACGCAGAAATTTTCCCATCCTGAATGGCTTTCTCAATTCCCCTGATAGCAACATCAACATCACTCACATATATTAACAGATCATTACCGGCTTCAATGGCTTTCCACTCGATCTCGCCTGGAGGGTTTGTCAAGGTCACCCCTTTCATGTTCAGAGCATCGGTCACAACTAATCCGCTGAAGCCGAGCTTTTCCCTGAGAAGGTTGGTTATTACAGCATGTGATAATGTTGTGGGAACCTTTTCCTGTGGTTCCAGGGCGGGCACATCAAGATGGGCCACCATCACTGAGCCCAGTCCCTTGCTGATCAGCTGCCTGAAAGGATACAGCTCCACAGAATCCAGCTGCGCCACTGTGCGGTTGATACGGGGAAGTGCCAGGTGTGAATCCGTATCTGAATCCCCATGACCGGGGAAGTGCTTGGCAGTGGCCAGAATGTGCAGATCCTGCAATCCTTTCATGTAAGCAATGCCCTTTTCGGCAACGATATAAGGGTTTTCACCGAACGAACGGTAATTGATTACCGGGTTGGACGGATTACTGTTTACATCCACCACCGGGGCAAAGCTCATCTGAATGCCTGTCTCTTTAAGCTGACCAGCTATCTGAGCTCCCATCCGGTAGATAAGATCATTATCACGAATAGCGCCCAAAGCCATCTGGTACGGATATTTCACAGTGCTGTCGAGCCTCATCGCCAGGCCCCATTCAGCATCAATAGCCATCAGTAGCGGCACTTTTGAAATAGACTGATAGTGGTTAACCAGGGTTGCCTGCCTTACCGGTCCGCCCTGGAAAAATGCCAGTCCACCGATACCGTCCTCATTAATCAGACGATCAATCTCTTTAAGATGTTCTGCCCCCTTGTTGGAAAATGCTGCCACCATCATGAGCTGCCCGATCCGTTGCCTGGGGGTAAGCGATTTATAGACGGAGTCGACCCAAACAGAATCAGCCTTTAAAAAAGCAGGACTACCGATTTCCTGAGCCCGCAAGGGAATAGCCAATACCAGAAGAATAAATATTTTAATAATCCTCATCACGAAATTCAGGTATAAATTCATTCGTAAATATTTTACATTTCTCATTTTTGCAGTTCCTGTCGTTTCCTCCGGTATTGGACAATAGGCATATCTGCAGGGAAAAGAAGCTCACCGCCGTCAAGTTTGCTGGCTTTTGGAACCTGTGTCTGAACTACCCGCCGATCTTCATGCAATATTCTGATATTAAATGGCATAAATATCAGATTAAACAGATTGCTCAGGCCGGGAATAGTGACAAATTTCTGATATAATCGCAGGTACAGGAGAGTATTTTCCTCATCAACCGGAACAAATGCCACGACGATCCTGAGCTTATCGGTGAGATAATTCTGCCAGAGGTTGGGGAAAATAAAATCGAGATGCTGGGTATTTGCAGGCTTGACGGGTGTTTCATCAGGAAATATTGCCGGCACTCCGCTGTCAGCGCGGTTGTATACATCTACCCGGAATCGTCCGGGGTGAATCCAGGTCAGGCGAGGGCCATCGGCCACTGTGCGTCCGCCGCGACCGATGGTTTTCCGGTGAACAAAAGAAAGATGGGCAACATCGAGCTGATTTTCAATGGCTCTGGAATAGTGGGTAGTCCATGGATCAATCCTCATGTGCCGTGAATGATTCTCCAGTCCGGTGAAAAATTCCGGCTTTGAATCTCCGGGATCGGCACCATGGAATATCCAGATAAAACCGTGATTTTCATAGGCAGGGAAACGATTGGCCATGAAATTATCCGGCACCGGTTTCGAGGCGCCATTTGCCGGGATCACCACGCAGCGGCCGGTTGAATCGAACTCCAGGCCATGAAAGGGGCAGCGGATATGGTCGTAGATACATTCGCCCATGCTCAGTGCAGCTCCGCGATGGATGCAGGGATCACTGAGGCAATTAACGTTTCCCGAGTGGTCACGCCAGAAAACCAGTTTCTTGCCCAATCGGGTCACACCAACCGGTTTTTTCTTCACTTCTTTTGATTCCAGTACGATATACCATTGATTGCGGGTCATCTCTCCAGATTTTGGGTAAAGATAACACATTAGAGTTGGCAACTTTATAGAGTTGGCAACTTCGTATTGCCCTCGTCGTCCTCAATCATATATTGCACAATATTAGTTACATCCAGCGGTTTTCGATGACATTGCTTAAAGGTAATTGTGGAATCAAACCAACTCAAAACTTCGTGTTTGGATATCGGTGAAGGGTTTATGGAGAAATAACTATGGTAAGAAGACCAGATATAATCTTTTGGGCTTTCTGTAATTCCATGATGTACTGGGTTTCTATGTATATAGATTACCAGATCTTTAAAATACTGCAAACTATCCACATGTTTGCGGCAAAAGGGTTTCTCCATCAATCCACCCCTGCGTTTCTCCTGAATATTGAAGGCCCTTGAGTAAGCAATAAAGAAATTGGCAAATTGCCTGGACGGATTAAGTTTTTGCAATTTGTCAACTTCCATTGTAGTTGCCAACTTATCGAATATTTCCTTCAATGTTTTTATCCGAACCATGATATGAAAATGATTCTTCATAAGGACCCAGCAGTATGTATCTGCAATTGGACCAATACGTTCGAAATACAATTTAAGAAAATACTCGAAATTCTTTTCTGTTCGAAAGATGTTCATTCTGTTGACACCTCGATTGTAAATATGGTAAACCTTACCATATTTCAGCGGTTCGATCTTGCTCATAGTAATTGAGATTATAGTTAAAGATTAATCACTTACTATAGATGCAATTTCTTTAGCAAAATGGAGAAAAAAAGATGCCAACTTTATAGAGTTGCCAACTTTATCTTCATAAGTGCGGTGATAGAGTTTTTGCTGTCGCGAAATAAACTGAAATCCTGCATTACCTTTGTTTTATGAAGTTACTCAAAGCATTTTCCGTATTAGTCTTTGCGTCTTGCCTCTCCGGTTTCTCTCAATCGGGAAATGATGTGCCCTGCGATTGCTGCAGTGAGGAATACAAACAATTCGATTTCTGGATAGGCGACTGGGTAGTTTATTCAAGTGCCGAGATGGTCGGGTTCAATAAGATCACTAAAATAGAAGGCGACTGCATTATTCGCGAAAACTGGAAATCCGTTGTCAGCTCACACACCGGATCAAGCTATAACTATTTCGATAAGTACGATAAAAAATGGAAGCACGTCTGGATTGGCAGCGATGGCGTATCCATTGTCATCAAGGGTACTTATAAAGACAGGAAAATGACCATGATCGGCGATGAATTCCATGATGATAAAAACAATCGGATTATCAATAAAATGACCTGGTTCGACAATCCCGACGGCACAGTCAGGCAAGTATGGGAACAGTCAAAAGATGGCGGACAGGCTTTCATCACGCTTTGGGACGGAATCTACCGAAGGAGGAAATAAAAGGTTCGCTTCGCTCACTAAAAGTTTCGCTAGCGCTCACTAAAAGGTTCGCCTGCGGCTCACTAATTAATTCAGCTCTTCGATTAAAACTTTAGCGTCGAATAGATCATCGGCAACATAGTTCGCGAAGCTGAAATCCTGATCTTCTGTAAAAACACTTGGTACGGCTATCACATAGCAGCCTGCAAGGTGACCCGCCATGGCCCCGTTTGATGAATCTTCCAGTACAATGCATTCCTCCGGGCTCAGTCCGAGTGCCTTGATGGTGGCAAGGTAAATCTCTGGATCAGGCTTACCGGCAACAAGGTCATCCGAAGGCAGCATATTTTCGAAATATCCGCTCAGGCCGAGCTGCGAAATGGCAACTTCCATAAGCTCCTTAGGTGCACCTGTTGCAATTGCCATGCGCATCTTACCGTGAAAAGCGTGAATAATTTCCATTGCTCCGGGCAAAAGCTGCAATTCATTATGAAAAGCTTCAAGCATTAGTACATTCCGCTGGTCAACCAGTTCCTGGGCAGTAAATTCAGTTATTCCAAGCTCCCGGCGGAAAATCGTTAACGATTCCAGCGGTGACCGCCCCATTTGTTTCGCCCAGATACCGTCACTTACAGTCTTACCCAGATCCGCAGCCATTTTGTAAGTTATTTTCCTGTAAATTGTCTCAGAATCAATCAGTAATCCATCTAAATCAAAAATCAGCGCCTGGTACATCCCGGTTGGTTTGTTTTATTATTAAGATGCAAATGAACAAAAAAGCTTATTTTTAAATCGATATGTCAACAACATTATAAAAACTATGTCCTCATTTAACCGCAGATCTTTTATTAAAACCGGCACGATAGCAGGCGCCGGCGTGATCGTTTCCCGAGAGTCGTTTGGCTCTTTTTACAGGAATTCCCCGTCCGATCAAGTAGTCCTGGCAGGGATCGGAATACGAAGCCGCGGATTATTCCTGGCCGAGGAATTTGCCGCAATGCCCAATGTGACAGTTAAATATGTTGTTGACGTCGACAGCAGATATCTCGCTCCGGCTATCGAATCGATCGGAAAAAAGCAGGGATCGAAACCCATTGGCCTGTCCGATTTTCGAAGGGTTCTGGATGATAAGGAGGTCGATGGTGTTTTTATTGCCACGCCGGATCATTGGCATGCGCCGATGGCAATAATGGCGGTGCAGGCTGGCAAGCATGTTTATGTTGAAAAACCATGCAGTCATAATCCTCACGAAGGCGAACTTCTCACCGAAGCGTTTAAAATATACGGAAAACTTATCCAGATGGGATCACAGCGCCGGTCGATGACGGTAACACAAAATCTGGTTCAGGAAGTGAAGGGCGGCATTATCGGCAATGTATATATGGGCCATGCGTTTTATACCAATAAGCGTGATCCGATCGGATTCGGCAAGGAGACCGCCGTCCCGGAATACCTGAACTGGGATCTTTGGCAGGGACCGGCTCCAAGAGTGGCTTACCGCGACAATATACATCCATACAACTGGCACTGGTTCTGGAATTGGGGCACCGGCGAAGCCCTCAATAATGGCACCCATGAACTGGATATGTGCCGTTGGGTGATGGATCTGAATTACCCGACAAAGGTTACCTCACTGGGAGGCAGGTATCATTTTAAAGGAGTCGATGACTGGCAGGCACCCGATACGCAAAATATCATGATCGAATTCGATGGTGGAAAAACCATCACCTGGGAAGGCCGGTCGTGCAATATATATGATCAGTTTAAAGCCACCAGAGGTTGCGCTTTTTATGGCGATAAAGGAACTGTCATTTACAAAACCTCCTCCTATGAAGTTTTCGATGCCGACGCCAAACTGATAAAATCAGTCGATAGCAAAAACTCACCTAAACCTTCCAATGTTCTCAATACTACCGATCCCGGACTGGGTGACGGGCATTGCCAGAACTTTATCGAGGCCATCCGTGGCAAGGAAAAACTGACCGCTCCAGTCACCGAAGGGCAAAAATCTGTTCTGCTCTGCCAGCTCGGCAATATTTCACTTCGCACAGGCCGCACCCTGAATATCGATCCAGCCAACGGACATATTCTCAACGATAAGGATGCAAATAAACTATGGGGCCGAGAATATGAACACGGATGGGAGCCGAAAATCTAAAATGAAAAACCAAATACCTATGTTACGCAAACTAACCCTCCTCACCCTTCTGCTGTTGAGCTTTCAGCTTTTATCAGCACAAAAACTCACCATATTGCATACCAATGACATGCACTCAAGGCTTCTGGGTTTTGGACCGGAAACAGATTACTCGCCTCTGAGTTTGAACGACGACCAGACTGTCGGTGGCTTTTCCCGCATTGCCACCATAATTTCAGAATACCGGAACAAACAACCTGAATCTCTGCTTGTTCTGGATGCCGGAGACTTTTTGATGGGAACCATTTTCCATGCAGGCGAGGCTAAAACAGGATTCCAGCTCCGACTGATGAAGCAAATGGGTTACGACATGGTATCACTCGGTAATCACGAATTCGATTTCGGGCCGGAAGAGCTCGCAAGAATTATATCCAAATCAGCTGAAAAGCCAATCCCCGGACTCCTTTTATCCAACATTGCTTTTGATGCCACAAACAAAAAAGATGACAGCCTGGAGGCACTTTATACCTCAGGTTTAATCAAGCCTTATCGCGTAATTATGCGCAACGGGCTGAAAATAGGATTCTTTTCCCTCATGGGAATCGAAGCATCCGGCGTATCACCAAATGCTAAACCAGCAACGTTTACAGAACAAATCCAGGCTGCAAAAAACTTTACCCGCATCCTGAAAGAAGAGGAAAAAGTTGACCTTGTCATTTGTCTGTCACACAGCGGTTTGGTTTTGGATCCTGAAAAAGGGTGGATAGGGGAAGACTTTGCCCTGGCCGGGCAGGTGACCGGAATTGATGTGATTATCTCGGGACATTCCCACTCAACCCTGACAAAACCCCTCATAGTTAACAACATTCCAATCGTTCAGGCCGGATCAGAAGGCAGATATGTCGGTAAACTGGTGATCGAAAAAACTGCGGCGGGTGTAAAAGTAATTTCAGGTGAGCTGATACCGGTGGATGATCATATTCCGGGCGATCCGAAAATAGAGAAACTGATACGTGATCAAGAGGATCTGATTGGCACTGATCTATTTTCGGGCTATGACTTTAACGTGAAAAAACCTTTGCTGGAAACAGCTTATGATGTCAGGTTCAATCAGCAGACGAATCTCGAAACCTCAACACTCGGGCCATTTCTGGCCGATGCATTATATTATTATGCGCGGAAGATCGACCGCAACCCCACCGATGTGGTGATGATCAGCGCGGGTTTGGTCCGCGATGAAATCATGAAAGGAAAAGAAGGGAAACAACTGCCATCTGATCTTTTCCAGATCTTCCCGCTCGGCATCAGCGATGTGGATGGATCTATGGGTTACTCAATGTGCAAGTGTTTTGTTACCGGCCGTGAACTGAAGAATATTCTTGAAGCGATGCTCATCGCCAAAAGCACCTCCTCCGACTATTTCCCCTACTGGTCGGGTGTTCGTTATAAGATCAATACACTGCGCATGCCGCTTGACCGCGTTTACGAGATCGAACTTGGAAATGATAAGGATGGATTCAAGAAAATCGATCTGAATAAGGATCCCTCGAAATTATATGGTTTAGTGACCAACAATTATGTGATGAAATTCTTCGGAGTGATTAAGTCCAGCACCATGGGACTTCTGAAGGTAGTTCCCAAACTGGCAGATGGAACACCGGTCACCGATTTTAACCTCACACGCATTGATCGCGATCCGAATACCCCTGGCGTTCAGGAAGCCAAGGAATGGGCCGGATTACTGACGTATGCTTCGCAATTGCCCGATCTTAACGGCAACGGAATACCGGATATGCCCGAGAAATACAAGAAAGTCGTGATGTCATCAGAATCAGGCGCTAAAATTAACCCGATACTTTGGTTCAAGGGAACAAACGGGATTAACGTAGCCCCGGCGGTCCTGATAGCAGCTATACTGGCAGGCGCCGTGCTGATTATTTTCTAAAAACTATTTCATCAGCATCCACACATCCTGAACACCTTCCCCACCGGGAATATGCTCCAGAACGGTCATGCCGAGCGTCCATATCCTGACCCATTTTTCGGGATGGAAGGCTGTAAATGTCCGATGACCTTCGGTAACCTGACCGCGTAAAACAAGCTCTTCCGTGTCGAAAACCAACTTTTCGGCAGGATTCAGCTTTTCGCGGAATGATTGGCCATGAAGGGTAATGAAAAGGATCCCTCCCGGTTTCAGAACGCGGATCAGCTCATTCAGCCACGCCTCATGGGCCTCCTTCGAGAGATGTGTAAATATAGAAATTCCGTAAACCAGGTCGAAGAGCTCCTTTTCATAGATAAGCCCCGGCATCAGATCGTTTGTGTGAAAATAAATGTCGGTGAAATTAGCTGCACACCAGGAGATCGACTCGCGATTATAATCGGTGCCGTAAAAAGTTCCCTTTCCTACCAGTGCAGGAAGATGCCGAACCACTCTGGCCGGTCCGCAACCCCAGTCGAGCACGCTTGCCCCGTGAAGGTTTTTATGCTTTTGAACAAGGCTGATCAGCCATTCGGCCGTTTTTTTCCCATTGATATAATAGCGCTCATAGTCGAGCTGAAAACTTTCATACATCAGATAATCGGGTGGAAAAACCACACTGGGATGCTGCTTGCGAAAATCCCGGTTATGCTTCCTGTTTTTCCAGCGGAGCCACAAATAGCGAAAATAGTCCGATACCTGCATCAGTCCGACAATACGAAGAAACCTTGTAATGGATTGTTTTGAAATCATTTTATACACCTCCCCTGTTCATTCTGTTTCCCTTTCGCAATTCTTTAAGCACTTTCCTCCCGCCATGCTGCAAGGCCGCAGAATCCCAGAAAGGTATTGCTTCTTCAAGCACAGCAATCATCTCGACTTTAAGATCCGGCAAAACTGCCGAAATATTTTCAAGTATGACCATTGCATATGCTTTTATTGAAACTGCCTGGGCATCATCCACCAGCCATTTGAATAAAACATCAACCAATTTCCCCATGGCCTCGTCATCTTCCACCCAGGAATGACGGATCAAAATATGCATAAAAACACGTTTCACCGACATATCCCTTAGATCCGGGAGATTTATTACCATCTCCACCAGATAAGGCCTGATCAATTCAGGATTTCGTTCGCAAGCCAGGTCAGCCACTCGTGCAGCCCTCATGCTCAATGGTGATTTCTGCTGATATGCCAAATCCAGCACCTCCCTGAAAAGAGTCTCATCATTACCAATCACTGAGGCCGTATAGTCGGCAAGCGATCTGCTGCTATCACATAGGATCGATGAGAAATCGAGCTTTGACATTGTTGTAAAATTAGAAAAAAGGCAGAGGGCAGAGGACAGAGGGCAGAAATTAGTATCACTCTTCAAGAAATAGGATCAAGTATTGGTACCAAAATGACAACTCCTTAGAAAACCGGAAATAGAGGAACATTTAACTTTTTTCTTAAATCTTGTGACAAATTTCTGCCCTCTGCCCTCTGCCTTTTGCCCTCTGCCAAATGCCCAAGGCCTAATCTTTATAAAAATAATTCTGTTCCCTGTTGTGCGGAAAATAATTTTGTTTAATTTTGCAGACCCAAGTTTTTACCTGGGAGTTTATTGGCCCGTTCGTCTAGGGGTTAGGACGTCAGATTTTCATTCTGGTAGCAGGGGTTCGATTCCCCTACGGGCTACGACAAATTTAAGATCAAAAAAAAAATGGCACATCACAAGTCGGCCTTAAAGCGCATCCGTCAAACGGAAACCAGAAACGAGCATAACAAGTACTTCGCAAAGACTACCCGTAACGCTATTAAGAGCCTGAGAAGCCTCACGGAAAAGACTGCTGCTGTTGAAATGCTGCCGAAAGTTTCTTCCATGCTGGACAAACTGGCCAAAAAGAATATCATACATGACAATAAGGCCTCGAACCTTAAATCGGGTCTTGCCAAACATGTGAACAGTTTATCATAACTGAACCCCCAACTGATTATAGCTGACAGCTTTTCATTAAGCTGTCAGCTATTTTTATATCTGACAGCTTTTCCTTTAAGCTGTCAGATTTAAAAAAACGCAGGCAGCTTAATTATTTTATTTTCCTCCTTTCTTCCTTTTCTCCTCCTTTCCTGCATCTATATCCTTAACTAACAATTAAGGAAATGGAATACCCCGCTTTTCGAATCTGTGATCTGGCCGTTGAGGACCGGCCACGTGAAAAATTCCTGCGCCAGGGAATGAGCAGCCTCAGCAATACAGAACTGATCGCCATACTCATTGGCACCGGAACAAGAAACCAGTCGGCTATTGATCTGGCCCGGCTGATTCTGCAGCAGGCAGGCAATGACCTTCACCAGCTCGGAAAAGTTTCATTGGCCGAATTGGAAAAAATCAATGGCATCGGCCCTACCAAAGCCATCAGAATTCAGGCTTGCTTCGAGCTGGCCCGTCGAAAAAAAGCAACCACCCCGGCCATCCGTCCAAAAATAAAATGCAGCCAGGATGCCTGGAAACTTCTCGACGGGGTACTCACCGATCTGCAGCATGAAGAGTTCTGGATACTCCTTCTGAACCGCTCTAACCAGATCATCGATCAGGTGAGAATAAGCTCGGGAGGCATTTCCGGCACCGTTACCGATGTGAGACTTATTCTCAATGCCGCCGTTGAAAAGCTTGCCTCAGGAATCATCCTGGCACACAATCATCCCTCCGGAAACCTCTCTCCATCGGAAGCAGATCTTAAGATCACCAAAAAAATCAAGGAGGCTGCCCAGCTTCTCGACCTCTCACTTCTCGATCATCTGATCTTATCCGATCAGGGGTACCTGAGCATGGCTGATGACAACCTGATCCCCTGACCAACCACCTCAGGCCGACTTTTTTTAGTATCTTCACGGATATTTTGAATTCGTATGATCCTGATTTATTGCCCTGAAGAAAATCCTAGAGTGACCTGGACCCTTGATCTGGTTTTTAAACAGCAACTTGGGATCGATTATCGACTGACTACTTTCCCCGATGAGGTGATCCAGTCCGACGGGCCGCGCCTTAATTATTCATTCAGGGAAATTCCCGGAATTCCATTCATTGAGGCCTCAGGAATACTTTTCGAACGGGATATCCGAGATCAGTCAGCGAAACTAATACCCGGCCGTCAATGGGAAAATCTGCCGACCATATTTCCCTATGCAAAATCTGAGAACACCCTCCTTTTCGATATCTTTTCGGCCATTTTTTATTTTGTTTCCCGTTATGAGGAGTATCTTCCGTTTGAACCCGACGAGCATCAGCGGTTCCGGTCTACGGAAAGTCTGGCTTTTCATTTGGGAATCATTGAAAAGCCAATTGTCAATCTTTGGATTATCGGGTTTAAAAAACTGCTGAAAACCTGGTTTGGCAATTCTTTGACTTTTGAAGAGCCTGAATATCAGTTTATTCCGACAATCGACATAGACAATGCATGGGCCTTTGCACATAAGGGATTATGGAGAACAATCGGCGGGCTTTGGAGGGACCGGAGAAATATGGAAGCCAGAAATTTTCGCTTTCAGGTTCTTCGCGACAATCAGCCCGATCCTTATAATACCTATCAATTAATCAACAAGTTCCATTCAGAAGCACCTGTTCATCCGATCTGGTTCTTCCTGGTAGCTTCACATGGCCGGTTCGATAAAAATATTTCCTCGCATAATTTTCATTTTCAAGATCTTATACGCAGAATAGCTGTCGACAATCAGATTGGCCTGCATCCTTCCTATGCCGCAAATTCATCACCTTCACTGATCAGTCTGGAAGCTGAGCGCCTTGGAAGCATTATCGGACATCCTGTTACCCGAAGCCGTCAGCACTATCTGCGCATCCATCTGCCAGATACCTATCGTGCCTTATCGCACCTGGGAATGAAGGAGGATTACTCCATGGGATTCGCCGACTGCACCGGATTCAGGGCCGGCATCGCCCATCCCTTCAGATTCTTTGATCTGGAAGAGAACAAGATTACCGACCTCATGGTTCATCCTTTCCAGGTAATGGATACCAGCCTCCACCAGTACATGAAGCTGGATCCTGACCAGGCCATCGAAAAGATCAGAACAATTGTACATGAGGTGAAAAATGTGAACGGAACATTTATCAGCTTATGGCATAATGAATCCCTGAGCGAGTGGAAGGATTGGAGAGGTTGGAGCGAAGTATACCGCCAGCTTCTGGCTATTGCTAAACCTTAGCGATCGAAAAGTTATGGAGATACAGCATCTCAGTCATCAGCAGATCGATAAGCATCGGTGGGATCAGGTAGTTCTTCATACCCCCGGAGGCACAATCTATGGACAGTCATGGTACCTCGATGCTGTTTGTCCGGATTGGGAAGCACTGATAACCAGCGACTATACCCGCGTAATGCCCCTGACTGCGCGACAGAAATACGGATTTTCTTACCTGTATCAGCCTCTTCTCAGCCAGCAACTTGGCGTTTACAGCCTGAAACGGCTGAAGCCGGAAGAGGCCGATGAATTTCTGGGCGCTATCCCAGCCCGTTTTAAACTTATCGAGATAACACTCAATGAGCAAACTCAGCCAACAGAGCAGTTTATTGTGGAAAAGCACACCACATGCCGGCTGAACCTGAATTACCCGTATACCCTCCTGCAGGAAAAATACTCTGAAAATACCCGCCGCAACCTGATTAAAGCTTCAAAAGAGGGCCTGCGTTTCCGCACCAACATCAATATCCAGGAATTAACCGAACTTCTCGGCAAGGATAAAAGTGCAGGTGCAAAGGTACTTTTGGTCAGAAAAAACCAGGTTGCCCTGCATCGGCTGGCCACCTCAATGCTCAACCGAAAAGCAGGAATGATATGCGGTGTAAAAAACAGGCATGGTGAGCTGCTGGCAGCTGCCCTCATGGGACAGGACAAGTCTTTCCATTATTATCTGGCACCGGCAATGAATGAAGAAGCCAGAGAATCGCGAGCAATGTTTTACCTCATCGACAGGTACATACACCTGCATGCCGGTCTGCCGTTGACCCTTGATTTTGAAGGTTCCGATATAGAATCCGTGGCCCGTTTTTATCGTGGATACGGTGCTGTGCCGGGTACTTATACGTCACTAAGAATTAACCGTTTACCGTGGCCATTAAAACAGTTGGCCAATAAGCGCGTAAAGTAACTTTTAGTAAATTTGATGTGACCAATACCAGAAATCATGATAAATAATCTCGGCGATAAGAATTCTGTTCTTAACCAGTTCATGGTGGAGATCAGGGACGAAAAAATTCAGAAAGATTCGATGCGGTTCAGGCGAAATCTGGAACGGGTTGGGGAAGTGCTTGCCTATGAAATCAGTAAAACGCTGAACTATCATCCTGTTGAGGTCCGCACACCGCTTGCAACTGCCGAGGTTCAGGTGACTAAAGACCCTATCGTTCTGGCCACCATTCTGCGCGCCGGCCTGCCGATACACCAGGGTTTCCTGAATTATTTTGATCAGGCTGAAAATGCATTTATCTCAGCCTATCGTGTTTATGAGAAAGATGGCACCTTTCGTATCCGGTTTGAGCATATTTCCTCTCCTTCTGTGGATAAGAAAGTGGTTATCCTGTGCGATCCCATGATAGCTTCCGGTGCATCTGTCCTTTTGGCTTATAAAGCCCTGCTTGAAAAAGGGACTCCAACTCATGTGCATATTGCAGCGCTCATCGCCAGCAAAGAGGGAATTGAATATCTGCGGAAAAACCTGCCTATGAAAAAAACCACCATCTGGGTAACGGCAATTGATGATGAGCTGACCTCAAAATCCTATATCGTACCTGGGTTAGGCGACGCCGGAGATCTGGCTTACGGCAGTAAAACCAGTGACGGAGCCGATCACTTTTAGCAAATAAAAAGATATTGCGATCAAATTCATCGAGGGGTAACATTGCCCTTTCGATGGTTATTTATTTCTCTGATTGTTTCTCCAATTACCGGATGAACCTTATCCGGACACAATTCCATCAGTGAGACCAGAATAAAATCCCTTTCATGCAGCTTTGGATGTGGCACCGAAAGTTCCGTGTCATTAATAATTTCATTTCCATAAAAAAGGATATCCAGATCAATGGTCCGATCAGTATAGACCCCGGTCCGGATTCGCCCGAACTCCAATTCGATGGCCTGCAGAATCTTAATAATCTGATGCGGACGCCACATACCTGCAGCCCCTTGTAATAATTCAGGGTCAGAAACCGGCTCGTCCCGGATCAGAATCGCGCAGTTCAGAAAGTTATTGCCCGATTTAAAACCCCAGGGTTCAGTCTCCACCATCGACGATACAACAGCCACCCTGCACACTCTTTCTCCGATCAGTGCAATCGCCTTTTCGATATTTTCCCGGCGATCACCCAGATTACTCCCTAACCCGATAATAAGTTCTTGCATGAAAATTAAATAGACCCGCAAAATTAGGCCTTTAAAACCTATTTTTGTAATTCACAGTTAATTCAAAACAAAATGAAAGGGTTCTTTAAATATTTCCTGGCCAGTTTCCTGGCTATTTGCGCAGCGCTCCTGGTTATTTTCCTTATCGGACTCGGAAGCGTTTCAGCACTTCTGTCATCGAAAGTAGTGGAAGTCAATATCAGGCCGAATACCGTTCTGGTTCTTGATATGGATCACCGGATTACGGAACGGACCATTGAAAACCCGCTTGAATTAATTAATTATCAGGCAATGTCCGTTGAATCATCCATAGGGTTTTACGATATTATCCGGAATCTCGACCGGGCCTCCAAGGATCCATCCATAAAAGGCGTGTTACTCAGGACCGGTATGAATGGTCCGGGAATCTCCACGATTGATGAAATCAGGGAGGCACTGACTAATTTTAAAAAGTCGGGAAAATTCGTATATGCTTATTCATCAATCTATTCGCAGGGAAGTTTCTACCTGGCTTCGGTGGCGGATGAGATCTACCTTAATCCCGAAGGAACACTGGAATTCCGCGGTCTCCGCTCGGATGTGATGTTCTTTAAAAAGGCTCTCGAAAAAATCGGTGTTGATGTTCAGGTGATCCGTGAGGGACGCTATAAATCAGCCGTCGAGCCATTTCTGCAGGAATCAATGAGCGAATACAGCAGGGAGCAGACAACCGCTTACCTCAACGCGGTCTGGACACGGATGCTGTCCGGAATCAGCGAAACAAGGAAAATCGCGGTAGCTGATCTCAACAGGATGGCCGACGAATGGGTGGCCAGAACGCCGGATGCCGCCATGAAATCAGGTTTGGTCGACAGCCTTCTGTATGAAGATCAGGTTAATGACATTCTGGTTAAAAAATCAGGGCTGAGCAGTTCCGAAAAACTCCGTACCATATCGATGAGTGAATATTCGCTTTCTCTTAACGAAAACACCAAGGAATATACCCCCGACCGTATTGCCATCATTTACGGAACCGGCACCATTGGGATGGAAGCCGGTGGAAGCCAGAGCATCGGTACCGAGCTGGCCACCACCTTCTCAAAAGCCCGGAAAGATGCAAAAATCAGAGCCATCGTTTTCCGCATCAATTCCCCGGGAGGCAGTGCCCTGGCATCAGAAATCATCAGGCGCGAGGTTGAACTGACCTCAGCAGTTAAGCCTGTTATTATTTCGATGGGGGACGTGGCCGGATCAGGCGGTTACTGGATTGCCACCCCGGGAACAAAAATTGTAGCGGGATATACCTCATTAACAGGATCGATCGGTGCTTTCGGGCTGATCCCAAATATGCAGAAACTTTTATCGGATAAGATCGGAATCACTTTTGATGGCGTGGAAACCAACAAGCTGGCAGGTACGGGCTCCCTCTTCCGCCCGATGACTGATGGAGAAAAGGCGGTTTTTGATGCTCAGCTCAACCAGACCTACGATCACTTTCTGGAGCATGTTTCGAAAACCAGGAAAATGACCACTGCCGAAGTCGATGCCGTTGGACAGGGCCGTATCTGGGCAGGTGTTACGGCAAAGGACAAGGGGCTGATTGATGAAGTCGGCGGATTACAGAAAGCCATTGAACTTGCAGCCTCCGAGGCCAAGCTGACCACCTGGAAAATCAGGGAACTTCCCGCACTCAAAAACCCCATCAGCCAGATTCTGGAACAGTTAACCGGCGGAGGTTCCTCTCCGGCCGAGAGCATTCTGGTCAGGGAATTTCCGGCTATACGTGATATAAAAGATATCATGACCGGTGGAAACATCCAGGCACGTATGCCATTCAGAATCGATATACATTGATTATCAGGCTACTGTTAACACCCTTTTCCTGGGTATACGGGCTAATTACCGGTGTACGCAACCTCCTGTATGACAAATCGATACTGAAGTCATATTCTTTTGATATCCCTGTTATCGTGGTCGGCAATATCATTGCCGGCGGAACAGGCAAATCGCCGGTAGTGACCTGGATTGCCCGCGAACTTTCGGTTAAATACAAGGTTGCCATCCTGAGCCGTGGTTATGGCCGGAAAACGGATGGGTTTCAAGTGCTCGACAGCACCTCCACACCGGAGACTGCAGGGGATGAACCGATGGAGATGCGACTTTTACTTCCTGATCTGACGATAGCTGTCGACCGGGACCGCAAGCGCGGAATTGAAAACCTGAAATCAGGACGATATGGAAAGATCGATATTATACTGATGGACGACGGATTTCAGCATCGGAAAGTAAAGCCGGGGTTTTCTATCATTCTCGATAATTTCAACCGGCCGTTGCAAAAGGAACCATTGCTGCCGGCTGGTTTAAGGCGTGAATCCTTATCGGGATTGAAAAGAGCTGATCTTATCATTCAAACAAAAAAGGAGACCCTTATTACCACGATCCCCGGCGAATCGAAAATCCTCCTCATTACCGGGATTGCGCATCCGGAGGCACTGGTAGCTGAGGTAGCGAAAACCGGGAGGCTCATTCACCACCTGAAATTCAATGATCACCATAAGTATACGCATGCTGACGGGGTGGAGATTGGTCGACTTTATCAATCATTTTTATCGCGCC
>CAILAQ010000397.1 GCA_903832165.1 uncultured Bacteroidota bacterium
CCCATCGCCTCAAGCTCAATGGCCATCTGAACAAAATATTCAGTGGTGAAGATATCCTCAGGCAACTTTTTACCTTTCAGAAAGGCCTGAATCTTCTCCTTACGCGTGAATTTAGGATCCACGGTATAACATACCACGCAGTCAGCCAGCCCCCCGTTTTCTTTTACATATTTTATGGTGCTCCTGATATTCCTGGTGTCATTCAGTGCATCAAAAATCCTCATGATGGATATACCTGATTGAATGGCATTCCTGTTGAATCCTTCAATTACGGACTCGGGGTAGGGGCTATAACCGAAAAGATTTCGTCCTCTCGATAAAGCTGTCAGGTGTGATGCCGATCCGATAACTTTTTTAATCTTTTCTAATCGAACCCAGGGATCCTCATTGAGAAACCGCATGATGGAATCAGGAACGGCCCCGCCCCAGACTTCGAGCGCATAAAATCCCGCTTCCCTGTAAATGGGCAATAAACGATCTACCTGATGCTGGTTCATCCGGGTTGCAAACAGTGATTGCTGACCATCACGAAGGGTCACATCTCTGATCAATAAACGACGGTTCATTCGCATGTGATTTGATTCACAGCAAAACTACTGTTGCTTACTTCAACGGGCAATGATAAATCGCATAAAAAAAGCAGGAGTCGTAAATAAACTCCTGCTTTTGTTAGCCTCTTGTCGATTTTCAAATCGCATTATTAATGATGGATTCAATTAATTCCTGTTTGCCTGATTGTAATTCAGGTTCACCTTTTTCGAGAGCCAGGGCGTGAAGATCTTCAATGCTCAGTTCACCTTTCTCAAATCTTTGACCAGCAGGTTCATGGAATGAAAGATACCGGTTGTCACGGAAATCGGTAATCCTTTTTTCACTGATCAATTTGTCCGCAATCAGCAAGGCTCTTGAAAAAGTGTCCATCCCAACGATATGCGCAATGAAAAGATCCTCCAGGTCGGTTGAATTCCGCCTGAGCTTGGCATCGAAATTAAAACCGCCGGTACCCAGTCCGCCGTATTCAAGCGTGACCAGCATGGCTTCAATAGCCTCATATAAATTGGTAGGGAAATTGTCGGTATCCCATCCATTCATGGGTTCACCATGATTGGCATCGATGCCGCCAAGCATTCCGGCATCCGCGGCGAAACGCAGCTCATGATAGAAACTGTGACCCGCAAGGGTTGCATGATTAGCCTCGATGTTCAGTTTGAAATCGTTTTCCAGTCCATATTTACTAAGAAATCCAATAACCGTTGAGGCATCAAAATCATACTGATGTAATGAAGGTTCCATTGGTTTAGGTTCGATCAGGTAAGTCCCGTTAAATCCGATCTTCCTTCCATAATCACGTGCCATCTGAAGGAAACGTCCCATATGGTCGAGTTCCTTTGCGGTATTTGTGTTAAGCAGGTAGGAATAGCCTTCACGGCCGCCCCAGAAAACATAATTCTCTCCGCCGAGAGCAAAGGTGGCATCTATCGCTGCCTTAACCTGCGCGCCCGCCTGACAAACCACACTGAAATCAGGGTTGGTGGCTGCACCATTCATATACCTCGGATTCGAGAATAGATTGGCTGTGCCCCAGAGAAGCTTTATTCCGGTGTCCGACTGCTTGCGCAATGCCAGGTCGACCAGGATCTTAAGATTCTTCTCCGATTCGGCGACAGAGCCCCCCTCAGGCGCCATATCCCTGTCGTGAAAGCAGTAAAAAGGTAATCCCATTTTAGTCATAAACTCAAATGCTGCATTGAGCCTGGCTTTGGCATTCTCCATCGGATCTGAGGATACTGTCCATGGAAAAACTCTGGTGCCCGGGCCAAATGGATCGCCACCGGCATTGCACATGCTGTGCCAGTATGCCATGGCAAAGCGAAAATGCTCTTTCATAGTCTTTCCGGCTACTACGAAGTTTTCGTCATAATACTTGAATGATAAATGGTTATCACTATCCGGACCTTCATACCGGATCGGTTCGATGTCTGGGAAAAATTCCATATTCAGAGTTTTGAGTGTGTTAATTTTGTTTCATATTTGATTGAAAACCGATATCAATAGCCTCCGGTTTTAACCGGGGGTTGGTTTCAGAGTTTCAGAGTTTCAGGGTTGCTTGATAATTCACGGAGCATTCTGTTTTTCCATACCTGATAAAGTTCCGTATAGATTTTTTGCCTCACAGGATCAGGCTGAATGTATTCGATAATTTTCAGGCCCTTAAACGCTTCGGCAGGTGATGCGTAAATTCCGGCTCCGATTCCGGCGCCACGGGCAGCACCAGTTGCTCCGTCGGTATCAAAGAGCTCAATGGTGGTACCGGTTACATCACTGAAAATTTGCCTGAAGACACGGCTGAGGAAAAGATTGGCATATCCGGCCTTTACAGTCTCTGTTCGCACCCCCATCTCCTTCATGGCTTCAAAACCATAATTCAGCGCATAAACTATTCCCTCTTGTGCAGCCCTTACCAGATGTGAACGTTCATGACGGTTCAGGTCGAGATTGATGAACTGACCTCCAAACGGGCGATTCTGATGAATTCTTTCCACCCCGTTTCCAAAAGGATAAACCATCAGTCCACCTGAACCAGGCTCAGCATCGTCAGCAATCCTGTTGAGAGCATCGTAGCTCAAACCTGTGCCGTCCAGCAATTTTTTTATCCAGGAATAAAGAATGCCTGTCCCGTTAATGCAAAGCAGTACGCCTAAACGGGTGTCAGGTAAGCCATGATTTACATGCGCAAATACATTCACGCGGGATTGAGGGTCGTGGTTGACCTTGTCAAGGATGCCATATATCACTCCGGAGGTTCCTGCAGTTGCAGCAAGTTCACCGGGCTCAAGAACATTCAAACTTAGTGCGTTATTCGGCTGATCGCCTGCCCTGTAGCTGATTGGTGTGCCGGCCGGCATTCCCGTGACTCGCGATGCGTGTCGCGAAACAGTGCACTGATTACCAAATCCGGGAACCAGGCCGGGAAAAAGATCAGGAGAAAACCCGAACTGATTTATCAATTCGGCAGAGGGACGGTCGTTGGCAAAATCCCACAAAATACCTTCAGAAAGGCCGGTTTTTGTGGTGTTAATTTCTCCGGTAAGTTTCAGCGCTATATAATCTCCGGGAAGCATGATCTTATCGATCCTTGAATAAACCTGGGGTTCATTCTTTTTTACCCAGGCAAGCTTGGCTGCGGTAAAATTTCCTGGATTATTCAGAAGATGCTTCATGCAAAATTCTGGACCCAGATTGTCAAAGGCTGCCTGACCGTATGCGGCAGAACGGCTGTCGCACCAGATAATCGAATGGCGAACCGGCTTCCCTTCCTTATCGACAGCAACAAGACCATGCATCTGATAGGAAATTCCGATCGCTTTTATAGCTGACAGGTCACCTCCCCGGGTTTTTAATATCCGGAGCGATTCCACTACATGGTGCCACCATATATCGGGATCCTGCTCGGCCCAGCCCGGCTGATTAGCCACTATCCGTAACTCGCAATCCGGTGATAGTGCCGTCGCTGTCACCAAGCCGGATTCAGCATCAACCAGCGAGGCTTTTACTGAGGAGGATCCAATATCTAAACCAAGAAGCAGGGACATTTTGTCGTTATTTAAGTTTGTTATTTGGGTATGTGGTGTCGGGTGTCGGGTATCAGGTTTCGGATAGGAAGTTAACTTCGGAGCGCCCCTTCTCCCGTGAGTGGAGCGTTAGCGCAGCGAGCGCGGGAGAGAGCCTGCCCCCGCGGAGGCGGGGGGGGCAGGGCGTGAGGTGGATCATAGGTGTCAGACGTTGACAGAAGTCTGTGTTAGTCAAATAACTCATTGAACCTTAATTTGTTATCAATATTATGTCTTCTAACTTACTTGAGCCTTAAGCCTTTTATTCTGCCCTCTGCCCTCTGCCCTCTGCCTTCTCCCAGTTACGTGTGTTCTTCGGGAGATAGGTAATCGTTTTTATGGAATTCATTGAATACCCCCGAAGGGTATCTAAATCGCTTATGCCCTGATGACAGGCTATCTGGACCAGAATATTTCCGAGAGCAGTAGCTTCACCCGGACCTGCAACTACCGGCAACCCCGTGGCATCAGCGGTAAACTGGCAGAGAAGAGTGTTCAGCGATCCGCCGCCGATCATATGAATTTTTTCAATCGGGTGGGGACTAACCTCTTTCAGCTGATTCAGAACAATCCTGTACTTAAGGGCAAGACTCTCAAAGATACACCTTGCGAATTCAGGGATGGTTCCCGGAACCGCCTGACCGGTCTTAATGCAATATTCAATGATCGCTTTAGGCATATTCTCGGGATTCATGAACGATGGATCGTCCGGATCAATCAGTGACAGAAATGGCTTGACCTTCTTGCATTGATCTATCAGCTTCGTATAAGAGATTTCTTCCTGCTGATCCCATATCTTTTTGCATTCCTGAAGAAGCCACAATCCGGTAATATTTTTCAGAAAACGGATCTTTTTGCCGACTCCCCCCTCATTGGTAAAGAGATACTTGAAACTTGCCTCATTGATGATTGGGTTCTCAACTTCAATCCCCATAAGCGACCATGTGCCTGAACTAATATAGGCCCAGTTGTTGCCTTCTGCAGGGATGGCTGCTATCGCTGACGCTGTATCGTGTGCTCCCACAGCAACCAGTGAAATTTTATCAATGCCCAGCTTGCTGAGAATCCCTGGTTTAAGACTTCCGATCTGTGTTCCCGGCTCAACAATGTCATCCAGAATATTGATCGGCAGTCCCAGCCTTATCATCAAATCAGGATACCAGTTACGGGTTTTTGGGTTCAGCATATGGGAAGTGGAGGCGATGGTGTATTCTGAAAAGGCCGTTCCCGTAAACATGTATCCAAGCAAATCTGGGATGAACAGCATCTTGTTCGAGTTCAGCAGTTGGTTGGGGAATTTCTTCTTCATTGCCCACAACTGGAACAACGAGTTGAAACGCATAAACTGAATCCCCGTCTTTGCGTAAAGCTCTTTCGGACGGATAACCTTAAAGACCTGCTCCATGGCCCCGTCAGTCAGGGAATCCCGGTACGCAAAAGGATTTCCTGTCAGCTGATCATTGCCGTCGAGCAAACCGAAGTCAACTCCCCAGGTATCTATTCCAATCGAAACCGGAATGATATTATGCTTCTTCACACAAAGGGTGAGTCCCTCAATCAGTTCATCGAAGAGCCGGTTAATATCCCAGTGATAATGGCCGTTCTGAACTATCATTTCGTTGGGAAACCGGTGGATTTCTTTGAGGGAAACCTCACATCCGTCAAGGGTGCCAATTATTGCGCGACCGCTGCTGGCACCAATGTCAAAGGCTAAATACTGGTTGTTAATCATTTA
>CAILAQ010000398.1 GCA_903832165.1 uncultured Bacteroidota bacterium
CCCATGCTCTGGCATCCATTGCGATTCCTGATGCATTGTAAAGCGGGATTCTCACCTGCTCAAACAACATCATGCTTTCAGTAGCATCTGAAGTGCTGAACCGATGCTCCACGGTGTTGTCGCTCACCCACTTCTCAATGTTCTGGCCCAGCTCGTTTCCTTCATATTCCGTTTCCAGGTTACCCTCGAAGCTGCTCCATACCTTTAGCCTCAGCGTAATTTCCCGACCGTTCTTAAACAGATCATCGAAATGTTTCTGCAGCTGCGCATTGAAATTATCCAGCTGGCTCAGCACCGCCTCTTCCAGTAAAACCGGAAGCTCCGTGCTGAACGATTGAGGACCGGTTCCTGATGCGCCGGCAATCTGCTTGTCGGTATATGCATCAATCCCCTGCAAGTTGAACGTTATGGATTTCTTGGGTCCCACTGTGTTGATTGTCCAGGTTAATTGAATCCAGATATCCGCTTTTGCCACTTTTCTCAATTTATCGATAGGCGTTTCTGAAACATCTGCACCACTCTTACTTGTCATCATGGCGTCCTCAGCAGATTCGTTGCCTATGGATTTCAGGGCAGACTCCAGGTTCTTCAGTGGAAAATCCCTGTCCACCATCAGCTCATTGATCTTACTGATCACCAGCAGAAGATCCGTATTTTCCTGAAAGGCCATCTTGTAATCAGAGAATTTCTGAGTGGATCCCTGATTATCAAACGTCATCACATAGCCGTTTTTAATGCACCAGGCATCACTGGGCACTACCATGATGGTAGGTTTCTTTGCCTGTCCAAAGGCTGCGGCACCTGATAAAATCAGCAGGGCAGCCAGAATTATTCTAACGCTGTTGTTATTCATATCCGTTATTTTAAAATACCATCATCCTTCATTTTCTTTATTAAACCCGGGCGGTCAACGCGAACAATTACACTATTCGTAACCTGGTTCTGTGCCTTCATTTTATCGCGCGTAATCCGGTGACCGATCCGTTCATCACGGACGGAAATGAAATCCCTGAAATCCCCGCCGTCCGCAAAAAATTTATTGAAATAATCTTCATTTTTTTCAAGCACGTTAACCTCAGGCAGGACTGGTTTTTTCTGGCAATCCGGCTTCCCGGCAACAATCCCGTTAAAAAGCACATCCCTTACTGCATTCTTTTTGGCCTGTGCAACAGCATCAATCCGGTTACGACCGGTTCCCCATACCTGAAGAGTCTGTGAGCCGTCCATTTCAATACCCAAACATTCTGTCTGGAAAGTATTGTAAGCTGCCACTTCTCTTTGGGCCAGGCATGACGCAACTGACAGCATCATGAAACCTGCGACCCCCAATAAAAAGATTTTTGTTTTCATATTTCTGAAGTTTAAAACCCGGCACCTAACTTCTTGGCAATTCCGGCAGCTTCCAGCTCCTGTCGCAATGCCGTGTGCATCACAGAAACGTTGATAGCCACCTTATACGTCTTCTTATCCACCTTGATCCTGTCCTGCACTCCTTCACCTGACAAGGCAACGAAGCTCAGATATTTGCCTGCCGGAGCAAAAAAAGCATTAAAGTAATCAGCTCTTGCCTCCTCAATTCCGGCTTCGGTTAAAATAGGGCGTTTCATGCACCCCACGCCGGCGGCAATGCCTTTGAACATCACCGCATGCACGGCATTGCGTTTGGCCTGTATTACTGCGTCTTCCGGGGTCTTGCCATAACCCCACACCTTCAGTAACTGGCTCCCCTGACTGCCGGTCCCCAGGCATTCCACTTCATAATTCGCATCAACATACCCGGCAATTTTTTTCTCTTTTTTTGTTTGAGCTTCAATTCCCAGACTCGAGAAAACCAGCAAAATCAACCCGACAATTGCAATTCTCTTTTTCATAATATCCGCATTTTAATATTATCACAACAGAATTCTTACTCCGCCAAAAATACTCAGACCCTGACGGCCATCGAACACCTTTGACCAGCTCATGGTAAGCGGCACCGACTTTTCCGATCCGGCGGTCATCCATAAATCCCCGACAGGTATATAAATATTACAACCTCCGATCAACTGGAAATTATGCAAGAGGTTTAATCCTCCCGATCCGCCGATTAATATGTGGTCCCCCATGGCTGATAACCCATCTGGGTAAGTGCTGTTTTCTCTCTTGGCATAAAGGCTGGTGCTTTCAATCCCGTAGCCAATCCTTGGGGAAATATGAAAATTCTTTAAAAAATAGTAGTCCTTGCTGAAACCACCGCTGACACGGACGAAGGATAAATCGGGTGACACAGCAGATAAATCATAGTCGTTGGAAATATAAATATTATTGTATGTTCCATTATTTAAAGCCAGGTCGATAAAGAAATTTACACCGGTGGGTATAGTCTTCAACTTCATGGTTTTACTGAACGACCTCGAAAGGTTATATTCGAGAGTCCCGTTCAGACCTCCCATTTTACCTTTCATAGACGTAATGGTGAGTGCAATTCCTTTATCATTTTTCTGGACTATATACATTCCGAAGTGGTCAATTTTGCGGCCACCAACCTGGTAAAAAATAGAAGGATTACTTTTTCCCTCAGTTACTTTTTCATTGTTTACCACTGTTTTTGCCCGGATGACAGCCCTTCTTCGCTGAACGACCTCCTTGTTCCAGTTCTGAACATTCTCGAATACAAAAAACCGCTGATCCACATATAAACCTTCCTTGCTCCCGATAGTTGCCCCGATCGGCTTACTGGAAATCAGCCCCTGCCTGACCTGAAAATCGGATACTTTGGTATCTATCTCTACGATAAGACTCTCGTACAAACTATTAATAACACCTGTGATCACCTCAGTATCTGAAGGCTTAACACCATTAACGGGCGAGTTTGACTTTGAGGCGGAAGCATCCAGATTCTTTACATGCACAATTGGAAAAACAGTGGAATCAAAGGCTTTCTTTTTTGCACTCTTAACAGCCTCGGCATCTCCTTCAGCTATCCAGAGGTTCTGATAAAAGTTCGCGCTGATGGAATCATTCCAGTCGAGCTTATACAGATAGCCTCTTGCCAAACCAGACCAGGAACCTGAATTGAGTGATTTAACTTCAGTATATTTAACATCTGAGATATTCACGAACAGGAGGTAACTGACTTTCAGAAGTTTTTCCCCCTGATCCTTAAGGGTTGCAAACTGTCTTTGGGATGCAGCGGCTGTGATATAATCATTATCACTGGCATTGTACAGGCCGCGCTGGCCGATGAGGTCCATTTTGAAAGTCCCGTCGGGCTGACGATCAAACCATTTGCTGACCACCTGCCGGGAAATGTCCGACTTGTTAACGAAATCAAGTATCTGCCCGGTCTCTTTAGGATTACCGATCATGGTACGGTTTTCGGCAGTGAAATTATCAACATCCACCCGGGCCAACCGGGTTGAAATAGTATGATCATTATACTTTGGCCCGATCAGTTTCGACTGCTCAAAGTAACTTCGGACCGTCTGACTTATACCGGCATTGAAATTCGGATCAGGATTGGGATCATCCAGACAGATCACTGTTAAAGAAACGCGGGAATAACTACGATCGGGAACTTTCTGCTGTCCGCTGGCCCCTTGCCAAACCATAGGAGTGATTGCAAGAAGCATTAGCATTAATGCTCTCATAAGTCTGTAAATTTTGTAAGCGTACCTCTTAACTGTCAAGCTAAAAGTAATACACTTTTACGAGACCTACAACCTGTTGGTCAATGCAAAATAATACAACAAACGTGATACCGATGGTGAATAATATATTCCAGCCTAATCAACCACCGCGATTTTGCGCGAAAATGGTTTACCATCCTTACAGTTGACCACAATCAGGTAGATGCCGTTCCTTATACCATTTCCGAAAGCAAAGGTCAGGTTATCGGGATTCTGACTGAAAACCAATTTGCGACCCTGTAAATCGTATAATGATATTTCCCTGATTTCATAGGGCTGTATTCCTGTAAACACAACCTGACGGCTCTCTCTCTGATAAATCATGCCGATTTCAGGACTGGCCACCCAACCACTTGAAGCCGGATTTTTCTGGTCGATGATTACATTATCAATAAAACCTGATCCACCGGAGATGGCTGCATTATTCACAAAACGAATGCCCTTGAACGGATTGGTATTGGCCCCCCCGCCGATCTGAACCTTCCATTGCCACTCCTTAACTATACCTTCATTGATGCTCAGTGTTGCCATTCCGGATTTCAAATGTAAGGCAATATTTACCCTGTTCCATTTATCTGCAATAAAGCTGAAGGTTGCTGTTGAGCCACCACAGGTAAACAAACCCAGGTCTTTACCGAGGAATTCGATTTTTGAGTTTACGATATTATCGTTGGTTGTACTGCTTTTTTGAAGCAGTTCAGCGGCAATCTCCCCACCCTGGTTTAAAAATCGGAACTCAATAAAATATATCGAATCCTTTGGTGTAGCTATGACAATACCGGCATCACTTTTAGGTTTTAACTCAAGTGAGTAAAAACCATCGAATCTGGTCTTCCTGTTGGCAACCGCCTTGGCGGTCAATTTGGTATCCATCGATTTCCAGAACGGTGATTCATCAATTACCGGACAGGAAGCGTAGAAACTATCGAATTTTTCAGTGAGATCGGAAGAGCGTCGTGTAGGGAAAGAGTGTCTTCGC
>CAILAQ010000399.1 GCA_903832165.1 uncultured Bacteroidota bacterium
AGGATTACTTCAGAAGCGAACAGAGTTACGATGAGAATGGTGATCTGTTTCAGGGATCCCGCTATTCAGCAAAGGATACCGCTGGAAACTGGTCGGTAATCTACAAATCGGATTACACATTTAATACCCAGTTTAGTTACAGCGATCTGTTTATCCCTTCAGATTTCTTTGGGGAAGATGGTTATATTCATATGCCGATGGTTATTCTTGTAAGCAACTGGGATGATTCACTTAAGCTTTGGAACCCCAGCTATCGCGATCGGTATTCTTATTCCGGATGGAGTGGCAACGGTGTTCAGGAAGCTAAGCTATCAGGCATGAGAATTTATCCCAATCCTGTTGCGGGTTTGCTATTCGTGGAAACTGACAACGCCTCGGACCCTTCCATGTTTGAGCTTCACGATATGCAGGGACGGAAAGTAATATCCGAATCCCTTACCGGGCTGCAGAACCAGATTCCGGTGAACGGATTACCGGGTGGAATCTATATCTATCGGGTCACCCAAAAAGGAGAAGTCAAAAACGGCAGGCTGGTAGTCAGATAACTAGGGTTTCTGCTTAAACGGCACGATCAGCAGATTCGATTCGGTCTGGCGGGCAACCCATAAGCTGACACTCCCGAGAAAGAATTCTGAAATAAAACCTCGTCCCTGACTGCCCATTACAGTCATGGTAACCTGATTATCCTTAATATACAGGGGGATTAATTGTTTGGGAATGCCGTATTCCAGCACAATCCTGATTTCTGTTTCGGGGTGCACGCGGGCAAACTCCTCCTTGAGTTGCTCCAGTCGTGCAGAATCAATCCGGTTGAATTCCTCAAGCTTATCTTCCAGATGTTTGGAAATTTTTACAATATCCTGAATGTGCATGAGAGTGAGCATGGGCAAGGGAGCCAACTGGTTTTTCAACCATTGAAACGCGTTTCCCGAAAAGTCTGAAAAGTCGGTTGTTAAAAGGACATGCTGGTTGATCTTTTTCTGCTTGATTTCGATTATTGGCTGCTGTTTCCGGAATTTCTGCAGATATTTTTCGAAATGGCGCAAGTCTTCCTTTTTCAATTCCTTCTGCTGCTTTTCAGCTGGCTTATTATCGAAAGCCATCATCAGAACCGGGCACTTCATATTGTGCAGCACTTCAGATGCCGTTTCGCCCAGGGTGGATTTTGTCCAGGTATTTCCCCTCGAACCGATTATAACCAGTCCGGCATGGTTGATTTTAACCTGCCTCATAATCTCATTGGCAGGAACCCCCATCACTATTCTTGTTTCTGCCTGGAAACCAAGACCCACCAGATGATCTTTTTGTAAATCAATTTTGACCTGTGCAGATTCAAGGTTGTAATCTCCAAAGTCCTCGATGCTTCTCAGATTCAGAACGAAAACCAGAATAATCTTTTCGATACCGAATAATTTGAATTCGATTGAATTCTCAATGATCCGATCAGAGGGTGCGGATAGATCGGTTCCTAAAATGGCAGTTTTCATGATTTGATGATAAAGATCGATGGCGAGTGGATGGCTCTACTCAAATATACGAAACAAACAGATTTTTTTCACTACCCGATCGGTAACATTTTCAGTCTTCGTGCTATAAAGATATAAAGACCCCAAAAATTAAAGAAAATGTCAGAATGCTTAAACTTGAAGGAAATGATCAATTTGGCTGGAGCCCTGGAAGATCTGTTTGGACCACCTACTGTCGATGTTATGCTCCATATTGGTAACTGCCATAAATGTTGTTGGAAGGTTACGAAAATTCAGGAGATATTTATCGAGCTTAAGGAAGTTCAGGAAAAAAAAGAACCCCATCCCTGGTATAAAGAATTGGATGTTTAAGGGTCAAAACGATAAAAAAGTATATTTGATCAACAGATATAATAGAAAAATGAAAAATTGTCACCCTTTTCGCAGCCCGATTTTTCGGACATTTCTGCTAATTGGTTTGTTAGTTTCAGCTAATACCGCCTTTTCACAAGGCACCCGGTTGTTACGTGAGCCATCAATCAGTGCAACTCACATAACTTTTGCTTATGGGGGTGATATCTGGATCGCTGATCTCGCTGGTAAGGAAACGCTCAGGCTGACCAGTACCCCTGCAGTAGAAGGTAATCCGCATTTATCACCGGATGGGAAATGGGTTGCATTCAATTCCAACAGATCCGGTAACCAGGCGGTTTATGTTGTCCCCGTTGAAGGAGGTACGCCCAAAAGACTAACCTGGCATCCAAGCCCTTGTAATGTTCATGGCTGGTCGCCCGATGGTAAGCGTGTGCTGTATGCAACATCAAGGGATAATGCCCCTGCATCCTACGATCGTTTATGGACAGTATCCATGGAAGGAGGGCCTTCCGTTACGCTGTCTGGACAATGGGCTACTGACGGATCTTTCTCACCCGACGGCAAGCAACTGGTAATTGACCGGGTGGCTCGCTGGGATGGTGAGTGGCGCCATTATCGCGGAGGTCAGAATACTGCACTGGCAGTGTTGAATCTGGATGACCAGACTGAAAAACTAATCCCGAATGAATCAACTTACGATTTTCACCCATTATGGCTGGGTAAAACCATCTACTTTTTATCCGACCGCGACTGGACCTCAAATATCTGGTCATACAATCCTGAATCGGGCGAAGTAAAGCAGATTACCCGCTTTAAAGGTTCTGATATTAAATGGCTCGATGGCCACGGAAATACCCTCGCTTACGAACGTGATGGTTTTCTGAATTTGCTTGATCTCTCCACGAATGATTCAAAACAATTGAATATTGCTATTACCGGTGATTTTCCCTGGGCTGAAACTAAATGGGAGGATATAACCGGGAGTGCAACCTCCGTTTCACTATCTCCAACAGGTAAAAGAGTAATTCTGGAATCGCGGGGAGAGATATTTACCGTTCCTGCGGAAAATGGGGATACGAGAAATATTACCCATTCATCGGGGGCTGCCGATCGTGCGCCTTTGTGGTCGCCCAAAGGGAAAGAGCTGGCCTGGTTCTCCGATGCTGACGGGAAAGGATATGCCCTGCTGATCGCCTCTCAGGATGGCATGTCAAAACCTCGGAGCATATCAATCGGTGAATCAAAATTGGCCTGGGAGCCAGTTTGGTCGCCCGATGGAAAGTATATCGCCTTTGAAGATGATGACGTCAGAATCAGGATTGTCGATGTTGAGGCCGGCACAATTAAAACTGCCGATACCGGTGGCGTAAATTTAGAACGAGGTAGTATGGGAATTAACTGGTCGCCCGATTCCAAATGGCTGATGTATTCGAAAACCGGACCCAACAATTTTCGTCAGGTAACGGTTTGGTCTGTGACAGACAATTCAACACACCCCCTTACAAACTCCTTTGCAGATGCATTCTCACCGGCCTGGGACAGGGATGGACATCATATTTATTTTCTGGCAAGTACGGATGTTGCCCTGGGTTCCGGGTGGGCTAATACCAGTTCCATGACCGCTTCACCAGTCTATGCGGCATATATCATTAACCTCCGGAAAGATGACCTTTCTCCCTTCAAGCCGCGCAGCGATGAGGAACCGGTAGCCGGAGAAAAGAAGCCCGAACCAGAGGTTAAAAAAGCCAAAGAAGAGCCGGCTGTCGGCAAAGCAGCTAAAGATACCACCAAGGCCCAAACCAAAGAACCGGACCCCGTGCTGATCGATTTCGAAAATCTGGAAAGAAGAACGGTTGCCTTGCCTATGTCCAAAAGCAACTATCGCTTTATCGTAGGCGGTCCGGCCGGAACTATGTTTATCGGGGAACAAAAACCGGGTGCGGGTGGGCTGGTTATCAGTAAATTCACTTTGGAAAAACGCGAAGCAAAAGAATATGTTACGGGAGCCGGCGAATTATCCGTTTCCAATGACGGGAATAAGCTGCTGGGACGAATCGGCAGCGACTGGAAGATAATGAATGCCGCATCACCCAGCGCGAGTGATGGGACTTCTGTAAAAATCAATCTGAAAATCCAATTGAACAGATCAGAGGAATGGCAACAGATTTTTGAAGAAACCTGGCGCTATGAAAAGGACTATTTCTATGATCCGGGAATGCACGGCCGCGACTGGAATGAGGTGCATGCGAAATATGCACCACTGGTGCCTTTTGTTAAACACCGGGCCGACCTGAACTATATTCTGGACCAGGTAAACGGAGAACTCTCTGTCGGACATAGTTTTGTTGGAGGAGGAGATTATCCTGCTATTGAAAGGTCGCCTGTTGGATTGCTGGGTGCCGACCTGGTTGCTGAAAACAGGCGCTGGAAGATCTGCCATATCTTTACTACCGAAAGCTGGAACCCGGAATTATCAAGTCCGCTTGACAGGCCGGGAATAAAAGTCCAGGAGGGTTATTACCTCGTCGGCATAAATGGGAAAGAGATTACCGACAAGGATGATCCCTACCAGTTTCTTGAGGGCGCCTCGGATGTTCAAACAACCATCAATATCAATAAGACTCCTGATTTTGAGGGATCATGGCAGGAGGTGGTTAAACCCATCGGAAGTGAGTCTAATTTAAGGCAGAGGGCATGGGTGGAGGATAACCGGCGCATGGTAGATAAATTATCGGGAGGAAAATTGGCTTATGTATGGGTGCCCAATACTGGCGGAAGCGGATTCGTTTCCTTCAACAGGTATTACTTTGCCCAGCAGGATAAAATGGGTGCGGTGATAGATGAACGCTTTAATGGCGGCGGACTTCTGGATGATTACATGGTTGATTTAATGGGACGCAAACTCAGGGCAGCCCTCACCAACGAAGTTCCAAACGGCATTCCGTTCCGTTTGCCGGCCGGGATTCTGGGACCAAAGGTTTTGTTGATAAATGAATTGTCGGGTTCAGGCGGAGATTTTTTCCCGTGGGTATTCCGCCAGCAGAAAATAGGACCCCTGATCGGGACCAGAACGTGGGGAGGGTTGGTGAAATCATCAGTCCATTATGCACTGGTCGACGGAGGAACCGTAACCGCTCCGGATAATGCAGTGTTCGATCCGATCAATAAAAAGTGGGTGGCTGAAAATGTTGGCGTTCCACCGGATATTGAAGTTCGTCAGGATGCTGTTTCACTCACCAAAGGCATCGATCCTCAACTCGAGCGGGCTGTTAAGGAGGCACTGAAATTATTGGAACAGCAGGGCGAAATGAAAATAACCCCGCCGGCTTTTTCAACACCGGCGAAAAAGAACTAATTTTTACTACATCTCAGATCAAACGGCTCGCAAGCATCTTCCTTTACTATCGTATAGGCTTCCCAGGATTTGCCTGATTCGTCTTTGGCTTTAATATGGTGCTTGCCTGATAAAACTGCTTTGGAAATAGTTCCCGTTGTAGTGCAATTTACTATGCCGGTTTGATACTTATTCAAATTGCCGGAGAATTCTCCATCAATCCAAACTTTTATAAGGCCACCGGTTTTGCAGGTGGTGTAAATGGTCAGATTACCCATCCCTTTTCCATAAGGATGAGAGGGTTCAGGTTTCTCCTGGTATACAATCTTTTCAATGTATTGTGGAGCCGGCGTGTCTTGATAACCAGTTCTGGAAGCGGGTTTTGCAGACGATAATGTAGCTTTGCTTCCCAGTGTCCTGGCAATCTTATTAATGGAATCAATTAAGATCTCGTATTTTCTGAGATTATTCTTCTGATCGCTGATGGTTTCATTAAGCTTACTGATAAGAATGTCCTGATCCTTTTTCTGCGATGAGAGTTCCGCTAAGGTTGCTGTAATATTTTTAAGTGCTTTTCTGTTTTCTGTAAGCTCTGTCTTGTTATTCCCAATGCTTATACCAAAGAAGAACAGGATGGCAGCTATTATGGTCATGATAGCAATCCGGAAGCCCGGGCTCGAAATGAATTTTGAGGTTTTCATTGGTTAATGATTAGCTACACAAAAATAAGGTAAAAGA
>CAILAQ010000400.1 GCA_903832165.1 uncultured Bacteroidota bacterium
GAATGATTTTCTGGATTCACTTTTTCAAAAGAAACTCATCAAAAAGCGTGAGGCTGGTAATGGCTATTTTGTTCTTCCAAATGAAAATCCGCTGATGTGTAATACGGAGTCCGGAGTTTGTGAAGGTTGATTTAGTTTGATTTCAGTAAATACTAAATAATACCTCCGCTTTACCAATCAACCCCGAAGGTAACAATGCGCTTTTCGCACTGAAATGTCCTTTTGCATTGGTGTGGGTGTACGGAGGTTTATCCGGATTTCTCCAGTCTCCGACAATCCGGTTGTTCCAGGTATTGGTCACCTGAACCTGGATCTCATTGATCCCCGGTTTTAGGTGTGCAGTAATATCTGCCCGGTATGGAGGAGTCCAGATAATTCCACAATCCTTGCCATTGATAGCTACCCTTGCGATTTCCTGAATATTCTCAAATGCCACATAAGCGTGAGTTCCCTTTGAAAGGTTTCCTTTTTCAAGGTTGAACTGCCTCGTATACGTTCCGGTTCCTGAATAGTACCTTACACCTGCTGAATCAGCAGTTGTCCAATCCATCAATTTTTCCATTTTAAAGGTCGATGGTCCACCCATGGCCTGATCAAAGCTTACCGACCAGTTTCCCGTCAGGTCGATTGGGGCAGTGGCAGATGAATGACCGGAAAAACCAAACTGCAGGTCTGCTGAAAGGTCCCTGTCATTCTTTCCGGAGGATTTATCCCTAAATACAACAAACCTGGATGCCAGGGGATCCATGATCAGTTCCACGCTTATCCCACCGTCCACTTTTGAATACTTAACCGATCGTTGAATGAGCCCCGATTCAGCGTCCCACAACTCCGGAACCCAGTTGGAGTCCACCCTGAAGGTACAAGTCACGTGTTGCTCCGCCGGACTGCTGTTTGAAACAAAATAAATATCTTCACTTGCTGTCCGGTGATGGATGTAATCGATCACATATTGACTGTTGTCGATGCCTTTTACCTCAAGATCCTGCCTGACTTTCATCTCTTCCAATACCTCTTTCACCGTTTTGCCCCAATATACTTTTCCTTTACCGAACGTGTTTGAAAATATGCTTTTCCCGTCGGCCTGGCCCCATAACTTCCCGGCAATGGTTTTGACCTCATTATCGCAGTCCGGATAATTCTTTAGCGAGGTGCTTCTTTCCGGCTTTGGTCCAATCACGGTAGCTCCATCAGACACCAGTTTTTCCAGGCTTTTCAATACTTCAAGTGAGATATCCACTGTGTTCGGCAGCAACATCACCCGGTAGGATATGCCGGAGGGCAGCACCAGTTTTCCATCCTCCACGCGTAATGTGCTGGTGATAATATCGGCATTGATATAGTCAAAATCATAGCCTTCCAATGGCCCCACATTCACCGGCTTAGGCTGGCCACAGTGCAGACACTGGTCGTCATTATATATAGGCTTGATATTCGGATCGATCCGTTTGGGCGGTATCACATTGGGTTGCTGATCCCCATAATAGAGGCAGGCATCTCCAACAAAATTACCCTGTCGCAGCAGATAGGAGCACCTGCTGAGATAATCCATGAATGGCCGTGCCATATCCCACCAGGTGGTATTGACATTGAGGTGTTCACCGGCATGATAGGCAAATCCCGGCTTGCCTGCGATTGCGGGATTATGCGCGAAAGTGTGAAATACAATCTGGTTGAGACCCTCGCAGAAGGCGATATCCATCAATTGCTTATAGTCGGCCGGGCCATGCTGCCAATGGTTCCAGCCCGTAAGTGATTCAGCCGCCACCACCTGTTTTCCGTAAATATGGGCCGCGCTGGCTGCCTCCTTGGTAACCCAAAATCGCTGCCGGTTCCAGAATTCCCCCATCGGTACATCAGCATTTCCAAGCCCTTTCAGTGGTTCTACCCGCGGATATCCTCCATGCCCTGCCTCGGCGAACAACTTCATTCCATTGGCATTGACCAGGTCGGTGGCTTGCTTAAAATGATTTTCAATGATCAGGTCTCCGACCATCCGGTTATAATCACCCAGGAACCGTTCCCCGACTATGCTGTCATTACTCTTATATCCCTGAAGAAGAGGAAGGAATGGCTTAGGGTCATATCCGTAACGGGTGGTGAATTCCTGAATAAAACCGGGGGTCCAGTCTTTCGCGGGCCAAACCTCATAGCTGTCTACCTCCAGGAATTTTAACCGGCTTTCCGGCGTACTTATGCTGGCAAGCCTGGAAATGATGGTATCGAAATGAATCTTTGTTGCCCTTTTACTCAGATGGTCGATCATCGGTCCGTTGGAATTCGGACTCGGGCACTCCAAAGGCTGGCCGGTATTGTACATAAAAAATGAGATGACATCCCATTTTCCTTCGGGTACCTGCCAGTCGATATACTGATCCGTTGTCCTGAACTCATCCAGGGAAATTGTTTTAAGGCTGGAATAATCGATCTTCTTTGAGTCAGAATGGGGTACGGCGATGGAGCTGATTAATGCGCTGGCATTAGCTTTACCCGCCTCACTTTCAGGTTTCCCGATCATTATCCTTTGTTTTGATGGCCCCGTAACCACGCGGGTGGTACTGAGCAGTTGCTTGCTCGCATCTGCCGCACCAATCCAGTCGCCCCCGGCGTTCCAGCTGCTTGAGGCGATCATTCCCATTTCCAGACCGAGCCTGCCTGCTGTCTTCAATGCCAGTGATATGGTTTGCAGCGATTGTTTCCCCAGAAAGGTCGGACCTGCCGGAATCATTTTCCCCGGATCTGAAAGGGCGCCCACATCCCAGATAAATGCTCCGCGCATGCCTTGCCTCTTCATCTCTTCCAGCTCAAAAACCATTTTGGTGGTATCCACATATCCGTTTAACCAGTCATAAAAGGCCAGTGGCCTGTTTTCAATGGAAGGATTTTTGAAACCTTCCTCCAATTTTCCAACTGATGGCATTTTGGAGGTACACTGTACCAGCAGAAATGATGTCAATAACAAAAAAACATGGATCTTAGCGGGTCGGAATAATGGTAGTTTCATGGTATATCGGTTGAGGAAGTCTGGATATCAAATGTATCTGAATTAAAGCAAAAAAATAGCCTAAAATCATCAGTCAGGCATCAAACAATGTTACCTGAAATATAAACCCTTTTGAGTAAATGAGATACAGACGATTTATTGCGGAACATCGCGGCGGACCTTTAAAAAAGGAGCAACACAAACAACTTATTATTTGGGCTTGTCAATGCGTGCAGAGTGTTTTGCCTCTGGCAGGACAACCAACATATCAAAGGCTGACTCATGTAATCAATATTGCTTACGAATGGACAAAAGGCAATACGTCCGTTGGAGAAGCAAGAAATGCTTCTTTGGAAGCTATTGCATTAGCCAACGAATTGACTGATCAAAAAGAAATTGCGATTGCCCGGGCTGTTGGACATGCGGTTGCTGCGGCACATATGTCTGACCATTCAATCAGAGCAGCAGACTATGCTTTAAAAGCAGTAAAACTTGCAGGAATATCAGTCATGAACAACACACATTCAGCTGATGAGCGTATCGCAAAAATGACTTTTGCCACAGTTTATCCTTTGTATCTCGCAAAAGTGGAAAAGAAGGGCAGAACGATGGAGAAAATTTTACACCACTCATAAGGATAAGCCTATGGAATCAACATACGAACTGAGTTTACAGAAGTTCTTTCATGGAACCAAGGCTGATCTGAAGCCCGGAGACCTGATCGAACCTGGCTTTAGTTCAAATTATGGACAACGAAATAAAGCGAAATATATCTACCTGACAGCCACTCTGGATGCTGCTATCTGGGGTGCGGAACTTGCCGTTGGCGAAGGACCTGGAAAAATATATAATGTTGAACCTACCGGCCCAATTGAAGATGACCCCAACTTAACCGACAAAAAATTCCCGGGTAATCCAACAAAGTCATACCGCTCCATGCATCCGTTCAGGGTCATTGGTGAGATTACAGAATGGCAGGGACACCCACCCGACCAACTCAATGCAATGAAGGATAACCTGGAGCGACTGAAGCAACTTGGTATTGAGGCAATCGAGGACTGAAACGAAGAAACCTCTTTCGACAACCGGAACTATAATTATGCACAACTCGTTGTAATTGAAAAAGATAAAGTAATTTTGGGTTTAACCATTTCAAAACTTTTTTGCATTGGACAATCAACACGAAACCAACAAACAACTCAAACAAGAGTTAATCGAATTGCAGCAAAAATATAATTCCTTAAAAGAATTAAGTGATGCGCAAAATTCCATGGGCAAATACGCATATGATGAGATGCTTGAAACCAATCTTAAATTAACTCTTGCCATGCAGGGCGGAAATATGGCCTGGTGGGAAATGGATATACCAACTGGCAATGTAACTTTCGACAAGTATAAAGTTGAAATGCTGGGTTATCCACCGGAAAATTTTAAGCATTACAAGGATTTTACAGCACTTGTTCATCCTAAAGATTGTAAGCGGATCATGAATGCGATGAGAGGCCACCTTGAAGGTACTCTTGACAAATATGAAGCTGAATACCGGATTCTGGCAAGCTCAGGTGAATATATATGGTTCTATGATTATGGTTCTGTTGTAAAAAATGATCCCGATGGGAAGCCGCTGATTGTTTCCGGCTTTGTTTATAATATCACGGATAAGAAAAAAGCTGAGGAGAGATACAGTTTGATCAGTAAAGCAGTTGCGTCCACAACTGAGGCAATTGCCATTGCTGATTCTAAAGGACGTCATTTTTATCAGAACAAAGCTCTATCCGATCTGTTTGGATACGAAACTGCGGAAGAAACAGAAGCTGCCGGAGGGGGAATGGCCAGAGTTAAAGACCCGGCTGTTGCAATTCAAATATTTGATACTATTTTGAATGGCGAATCCTGGTCAGGTGAATTAGAGATGGTGACCAAAAGCGGGCGGGTATTTCCAGCTTATGAGCGCGCAGATGCTATAAAGGATAATGAAGGAAATACAATTGGAGTGATTGGCATAATTAGTGACATTACAGAACGCAGGCAATCTGAGGAGATATTACTGAAAAGTGAAAATATGCTTCAAACGGTCCTGGATAATTTCCCTGGTTTGGTATTCTGGAAAAACAGACAGTCAAGGTTTTTAGGATGTAATCAGCCTTGTGCAACAGCAGCCGGATTAAAAAGTCCGGCTGAAATTGTCGGAAAAACTGATCATGAAATGCCTTGGTCATCCGAAGCCAATGATTACGTCAAAGACGATATAACTGTCATGGAAAGTGGTAAAGGCAGGATGCACATTGTTGAAATGCTTCCACAATCCGACGGTCCGGCAATATGGTTAGATACATGCAAATTGCCTTTGCGGGATTCAAGTGGTCAGGTCGTTGGTGTCATTGGGGTATCCAGCGACATTTCCATGCTAAAGGCTGCAGAACAAGAATTAATTGCTAAGAATAAGGAGCTCGCCTTTGAAATCGTGGAGAAGGAAAAACGTGCAGCAGAATTAATCATTGCTAACAAAGAACTTCTTTATCAGAATGAAGAGAAAGAAAACCGGGCAGTTGAGTTAATCATTGCCAAAGATCATGCTGAACAAAGCGATCGCCTGAAATCAGCATTCTTAGCAAATATGTCACATGAAATACGAACTCCCATGAACGGGGTTTTAGGTTTTGCCAGCCTGTTGAAAGAGTCTGATATTTCTGGTGAAGAGCGAGGAGTGTACCTTGAACTCATTGAAAAAAGCGGTGCCCGTATGCTCAAAATTATTAATGATATTGTTGATATTTCGAAAATAGAATCCGGTCTGATCGAGGTTCAATTGGAAAAATCGAACATAAATGAGCAAATAGATTTTATTCATGCCTTTTTCAAACCTGAGGTGGATAGAAAGAGAATTCAGTTATCCTGTGTAAAACCTTTACTGGCAAAAGATGCCTTCATTAATACAGACCAGGAGAAAATATATGCAATTCTGATCAACCTTGTCAAAAATGCCATTCAATATACCGATGAAGGGTCAATAGAATTTGGATACAACCTGAAAACGGAGAATCAAGACAATGAATTGGAGTTTTTCGTTAAAGACACCGGCTTTGGTATCCCAAAAGACCGACAGGAAGCCATCTTTGAACGGTTTATGCAGAGCGATATAACAAATAAATTGGCACGACAGGGAGCAGGGCTGGGTTTATCGATTGCTAAGGCATTTGTGGAGTTACTTGGCGGTAAAATCAGGGTAAGCAGCGAAGAAGGAAAAGGCTCAACATTCTATTTTACTATCCCGTACAAATCCCAACCTCCTGTAAAAAATGATAAATTGGCGAAAATAGTAATTCATTAAATGACCTATTCAAATTCAGATATTAAAAGGCAAGACAGGCTGTTAGACGAACATTCTGCCGGCAATCTCTTAAAGACTGGCGAATACGGCGTATTGTCAATGAACTGCAAGGAGTCAGGGGCTTATGGCGTACCAATAAATTACGTGTGGGATGGCGATAAATCAATCTATTTTCATTGTGCTCTGAAAGGACGTAAATTGCAATGTATTGACATCAATAAAACAGTATCATTCTGTGTTGTGGGAAGAACAAATGTTATACCAGAAAAATTTACCACTGAATATGAAAGTATCGTTCTGGAATGTCAGGCTTACAGGCTTCTGCCTGAAAAGGAGCGAATGAATGCTTTGGATTTAATACTTGATAAATATTCACCAAAAGACAAACCCGCAGGATTGAATTATGTTGAAAAATCAATTAATAAAACTGAGGTTGTACGTTTAGACATCATTAAATGGTCGGGTAAATGCAAAGATTTGAGACAATAGCAAGATCAATACATCATGGCATCAAATAAGAATTTTCTCGATTTTGTTTTAGACCAGATACATCATGCAGGCGAAATTAGCGCCAAAATGATGTTCGGGGAATACGGAGTTTATTCCGATGGAAAACTCTTTGGCCTGATATGCGACAACCAGCTGTTCATCAAGCCCACCGAGGGTGGCCGCAATTTCATCGGCGACGTGGTGGAGGCCCCGCCTTATGAGGGAGCGAAGCCAAGCTTCCTGATCGAAAATCTGGAAAACAGCGACTGGCTCAGCGAACTTGTGAGAATCACCGTTAAGGAGCTGCCGGAACCCAAGCCGAAAAAAAAGAAAAAGGTTTAGATTCAAATTTAGAGTACCGAGTTCTGAATTCGAATCTCTTCATTCTTACTTCAAGTTTATTCCCGATCTTGCCAATCGGTAATGAAATATTAAACTTTACAAGGATGAACAAATTCCTCGCAGTAAGCCTGCTGCTAATGACCACTGTAGCAGGGTTTGCGCAGCACAACACGGTTCAGCATATTTTAACCGTTAAGATCGTCCCGACAACTGCCCATATCGCGGTAACTGATTCCATTCTTAACCTGCAGTCGGATGAAGTAGAATTCAGCCTCAATGCCTCACTCAAGCCAACTTCGTTTTCGAAGAATGCCAAAGCAGAGAAAATGGCTTCAGGGGAAAAAGCGAAAGATGTGGGGATGGACCGCGACGACAGCGGCGGCACCGGGAGTACCATTAAATTGAATAAATGGAAAGTAAAACTGAAGAAGGGATCGGAAAGTTTCGTTGTTCGCTACGAAGGGAAAATTGCTTTCTCCTTTTCCGGCAGCGCGGAAGATTATGCCAGGGGATTCAGTGAATCACCCGGAATTATTGGCGAAACAGGAATATATCTTGCAGGATCAACCTTCTGGGTTCCGGCATTCCCCGACAAGGATGTCACTTATACCTTAACCACTACTTTACCGGCAGGTTGGAAAACCGTTTCGCAGGGCGAAAGAACAAATGAAATAACAAAAGGTGATCAGCATATCGATTCGTGGAAATGTGACACACCGCAAGAGGAGGTTTTTCTGATCGGAGCCCGCTTCACTGAGTATTCTCACAAAATGAATTGCGGCATCGACGCCATGGCATTTTTGCGCACGCCCGACGAGGCGCTGGCAGGCAAATATCTGGATGTGACCGAACAATATATGGATATGTTCCAAAAGCTGACCGGGCCTTACCCATACACAAAATTTGCATTGGTCGAGAATTTTTGGGAAACAGGCTATGGAATGCCCTCGTTCACCCTGCTGGGCGAAAAAATCATCCGCTTCCCATTTATTTTGCATTCTTCCTATCCGCATGAATTACTGCATAACTGGTGGGGAAACAGCGTTTATGTTGATTTCAGCAAGGGAAACTGGTGCGAAGGAATAACCGCGTACGAAGCTGATCACCTGATCAGTGAACAACGGGGACAGGGTGAAGATTATCGCCGCTCAACCCTGCAGAAGTTTTCGAATGTGGTGGACGAAACCAACGATTTTCCGCTGAACAAATTCGTATCCCGCCATGATGCAGCCAGCGAAGCCATTGGTTATGGAAAATCGATGATGCTGATGCACATGCTGAGGCGTGCTGTGGGTGAGGAGAATTTCAAGAAAGGATTTGCCTTGTTTTATAAAAATTTCAAATATAAAACAGCTTCATTCGATGATATCCGGATATCATTTGAAACGGTTACCGGAAATGATTTAAAACCATTTTTCGAACAATGGCTGACCCGCACCGGAGCCCCGGAGATCGCCATCAATGAGGCTAAGGTTGACAAATCCGGCGATAAATTTCATGTTACACTGATATTAGAGCAAAAACAGAAGGGAAATGCCTTTACGGTCGATATTCCCATTGCCATTGCCACGGATAAAAAAACCGAAACGTTTTTGGTTAACATGAAAGAGCGCAAGCAGACATTTGAATTCGATCTGGTTAGCGAGCCGCTGAAACTGGCCGTTGATCCGCAATATGACGTTTTCAGAATTCTCGATCCGATGGAGGTGCCGCCTACCTGGTCGAAAATCCTCGCCAGCAAGGATAACCTGGTGATTTTACCTTTTAAGGCTGATGAAAACATAAAAAAAATGTATCAGGATTTTGTCAGCCAGTGGAAAGCTGCCGACCTTGATAAGTTTGAGGTTGTTTATGACAACGAACTGGCCAGCCTGCCAGCCAACCGGACAAGCTGGATCATCGGTTTTGAAAACAAGTATGCAGCTCTCATAAACAGTGCAATTGCCGGCTCCCACTCGTCGATCACAGGCGATTCGGTTAAGTATGAAAATCGGACGACTGCCAAAGAAAATCACAGTTTTGTATTAACTGTTTACAATGGTCAAAACCCTGACTATAACCAGGCATTCATCGCTTTTGATAACAAGGCGGCTATTCCGGGCCTCATCACAAAATTGCCCCATTACGGTAAATACAGCTACCTGGGTTTCGAAGGTGACGAACCGGTGAATGTCGCAAAAGGAGAATGGCCGGTGCTGAATTCCCCGTTGATTAGAATTTTTGACCCCCGTGCCCAAAATGTAAATATGGTACAGAAAAGAGAGCCATTGGGTACACTGGCTCCCATTTTTTCGGAGCAACGGATGATGGATCACATTAAATACCTGGCATCAGACAAATTGAAAGGTCGCGGATTGGGAAATGCTGAACTGGATTCCGCTGCTAACTATATTGCCGGTAAATTTAAAGAGTATGGTTTGGAGACTTTGGCGAACTCGTATTTCCAGCCATTCTCTCAAAATATATCTGGCAAAGGCGAGGTGAAAATGAAAAATGTGGTAGCCATGATTAAGGGCACCGACGAAAAGCTTAAAGATTCACCGATAGTTATTTCAGCACATTACGATCATCTGGGTATGGGCTGGCCCGATGTACGCAAAGGTGATGAGGGCAAAATCCATCCGGGTGCCGACGACAATGCAAGCGGGGTTTCCATTCTTCTTGAAATGGCTAAATCGATGGCCAAAACACTCCAACCAAAAAGAACAATCATTTTTGTGGCATTCACTGGCGAAGAGTCCGGGTTGCTCGGTTCACGCTATTTTGTGGGTCAGGCAAAGAAATATTTTTCGGGGACCATCATGGCCAATGTTAACCTGGATTCAGACGGGAGTTTGTTCGAAAAAAAACTGCTGGTACTGAACGGAAACACAGCCAAAGAGTGGAAGTTTGTATTTATGGGAACCGATTACACCACTGGCATAAAAAGCGAGGTGGTGCAGCAGGAGTTGGACGCCAGCGACCAGGCCGCCTTCATCGAAAAAGGGATACCTGCCATTCAATTGTTTACCGGAGCTAGCGAAAATTACCACCGCCCTTCCGATACCTGGGATAAGATCGATGGCAAAGGGCTGGTAAAAGTGGCAGCAGTTACCAAAGAGGTGGTGGAATACCTTGCCGACCGCGACATTCCGTTTGAATTTACCGGCAAAATGGCTGTAGCTGGTCCTCCTGCAACGGAGAAACCAGCCGCCGGCCGTAGAGCCTCCACAGGCTCTGTTCCTGATTTTGCATTCACAGGTGAAGGCGTTAAAATTGCCTCTGTCATCCAGGGCTCTTGCGGAGAAAAAGCCGGTCTGCTGGCCGGGGATATAATAAATTCCATCAACGGCGAACCCGTGAAAAAATTAGCGGATTATTCCGATGCACTCAAAAAGTTCCAGCCCGGTGAAACGATTAAACTCGGCATTCTGAGAGAAGGCAAAGCAAAAGTAATTCCAATTACGCTGGGGGAAAGATAGGACCGCCGCCCCCTGCAAAATGATATCCAAACATGCCAATTGGATAAACTAACCGCAGTCAGAATAATGGTATC
>CAILAQ010000401.1 GCA_903832165.1 uncultured Bacteroidota bacterium
CAATTAATAAGAGAATCCAATTTCCTCATTATCACATTAGCTAATTATCAAATTATCGAATTGGCAAATTATCGAATTGGCAAATTATCTAATTAGCAAATTGGCACATTGGCAAATTAGCACATTGGGGCGTTATTTGTAGGCCGTAAAACCCGCAATTCCGGCAGCCCCGATTGATTCGGCGATGGTAAGCCGCAGACCGCTCACCGCAATATTTTCGAAAGATTCGATGCGCTTTTGTCCCACAGAGGTTCCTTCCCTGATCTTCTCCCAATTATCGCCTACCAGACCTTCCAGCACAAATTTTCGGATCCTCTGTCCTTTTGCGATATTTTCTTTGATCACCACCTCCCGAATGGTGGTCGGAGCCTCAAAAGTTAGGGTAAGCAAACTGCCAATCATAGATTTAGTTGCGGGTACCGGATTACCGAAACGCTCACGGATAGCGTGTCCAAAATCCCGGTACACCTTAACGTGCGAGTCCGGAATCAGTCCGGTTACATCCGGCGTTGAATTCAACAGAAGCACCCCACCACGGCCGACCGATCGGTTGTACAGGTCCATCAGATCCGCGGTTTTCGGGAGCATGCTGTCGGTGCCCGGAGCCCAGAACCACTTATGTCCGTTGACTTTCAGAAGCGGCACATCCATCTCCACCGGAGCATAGGCGTCACCATCGGGATCAGAATGCGCGGCCGTTGAAACCCCAGTTGCAAGGTCTGATTTCTTAACCGTATACCAATTAGGATAGGGAGCGATTCCGTCCTCGTTTCCTACCCAGCGGATATTTGCCATCGGTCCCTGAAGTATCACCGCATCGGAAGCATATTTTGTCAGGATATCGGAGACATCAATCACACAACTGCCATCGAACCACACCTCTTGAACCGGACCGTAATTGCTTAGCACCTCGGTCATCTGCTGGCGGAATACCTTGTTATACCCTTCCTGTTTGGTTGAATCGCTGGTTTTGCCACCACTACCGATTCCTGCACCCCAGTTATCATCGCCGGGATAAACGTATATTCCTAAACCCAGACCATATTTCTTACAAGATGCTGACAAGTCAGCCAGCACATCGCCTTTTCCGTTTCTCCAGGGGATATTCCTCACCCCATAATCTGATGTCTGGGTGTTCCACCAGCAAAATCCACCGGTATGTTTGGCCACAAAAAGTATAAGCCGTGCGCCCCAAAGCTTTGCAACCACGCACCACTGGTCGGTATTCAGTTTCGCAGGGTTTATCTTGTTGAGAGGCATGGAATGATCATCATATTCCCTCGCCTGCCAGGTACATGGGTCGAGGCATAAGAACATGATCTGCTCATACTGCTGATACCGGAGCTGGGCCGGTGATGGTATGGGGATTTCCTGAATAGCTGCTGATTGTGAAAACAGCGATGTGCAGGTCATCATCAAAAGCACGAAAAGCATTTTGGTCTTTCTCATTCTTCAAGGATTTGAGCCTAAAAATATATCCAAAAATTGATTATTTTAGATCAAGATTAATTAGGATTACCATGGATCAAAATACCACCCTCGAAATCCTCAAGCAAGGCATTTTACTCGAGAAACGGGGTAAAGTCTTTTATGCAAGCGCCGCCGAAAGCTCCAGGGACCCGGATGTGAAAAATATATTTCAGATCATG
>CAILAQ010000402.1 GCA_903832165.1 uncultured Bacteroidota bacterium
CACCTCCTCCGGCATAAAATGCAGATATACCTGAAATTGAATATGACAACCCTGCCCCACCATTACCACCGCCAGTTGTTCCTGTTGCACCGGGGCCTCCGGCACCACCACCTCCTCCTCCGCGTTCAGGCGAAGCAGTGCTATTGCCGGCTGCTCCTGAATAACCCTGACCATCGGGATATGCACTACCACCAGCACCTTGTGATCCATTTGATGGAAAAGCTGATCCTCCTCCGCCTCCGGAACCACCCGACAATCCATCTCCGGTGTTTCCACCACGCCCCTGACCGGCTCCTCCTCCACCGCCTCCGGCAGCAATGATGGAACCAAATGCGGAATTCGATCCATTGATGCCGCGCGGAACATTGCCATTTGGTGTGTTGCTGCTTCCGACACCTCCGCTTCCAACGGTAACTGTGATTGGGCCCGGTGTGATCGCAACGGAATTATTATAGGTCAGGCCGCCTGCCCCGCCACCTCCTCCGGCATCACCACCACCTCCTCCTCCCCCGGCAACAACAAGGACTTCTACATAGCGGGCAGTGGGGACGTTAAAAGTGCCATTTGAAGTAAATGTATGGATCGTATAGGCACCGGAAGCGGTCATTGTGCCGCCGGTTCCGGAACCTCCGGCAACCAGGTTTGTACCCGAAACTGTCACATTAGTTCCGCCAATAGCCCGACCCTTGTTTGGAGTGACAGAAGAAATGGTGGGTGGAGGTTCGGTATAGGTTAATCCGTTTGTAAGAATGCCAATTACTCCGTTGGGATTAGTCACAAGAACATCCACTTGTCCAGCCTCATGAGCCGGAGTAGTTACGATGAGGGTTGTGGAATCGGCAAAGGTTACGGCTCCAGCAGTTCCTCCAAAAGTCACCATGGGTGTGCCGCTGAATTCCGATCCGCTTATGGTCACTGAAATTCCCCCTTCTTTTGAAACTCTTGATGGAGTAACTGAGGTGATGTCAATTACTTCGAGTACGAAAGGCATGGCGTCATTGATGATCCCCGGATCATCCGTCAGATTAAACCAATCACTTACAGTAATCTCACCTGTTCCGACACTAATATCTTTATAATACAGATTCACGGAACTGAATCCTTGAGGAATAGTGAAAATCCCGGTTGATATCCATGGTCCGTTCAATGAGGCAGACAGTTGTCCCGTTGGATTAGTGGATGTAATGTGTAGCTGAAATCCTCCCGATGGTGCATTGCTTGGCTTATCTGAAGCATCTCTGGCTTGGATGGTTATTACCTGAGATGGTGTATTATAATTGATTGTGACCGGCGGGTTTGGTGCGATAAATTTGAGCCTGGTGATCGGACCGGCCGGATTCAGGTTAACCTGGATGTTCTCCTGCCTCCCGGTTTTGGAATTCAGATCCGTTGCACATACCCAGTTCACTCCCGCAAGCATGAACGCTACCCCGTTTTTAAACGTGTGAACACCTTTATCAACAGATGCCAAAAACGTGTATCCGGCAGGCAAAATTGCATCTGCATCGGATGAGCTAAAGGATATTGTGCCTTCGTACCAATCGATCATGTAGCCCCCCGGATCGGCTGCAGCGACAATTACAGAGCTGGGCTCTCCCTGAAGCTGAGGAGTCGAAATATTCGTGACCAGCAAGTGATCCACCACTTGCCGTATAATGGTTTCCTGCTGCGTATCTTTTGCCAAACCAACCAGTGGATCCGGTGAATCATCTACACTGATGGTGGGAGTACCCTCAGCAGAGTCATGATAATAAAAAGTTGCCTGAGACGATCCTGCCGGAATAGTGATGTTGTTCAAACCCCAGGGCCCTATAGAACTTCCTGAAAATTCGGCAGTCAGAACATCAGAGGAGTTCGTACGCAGATACACCGTCAAAGCTGAAGCTACCACAAACGGACTGCCATATTGATTCTGAACCTCCACGATTATCGGGGTCGACGGGTGTTTGGCCGTGATCGTTTGTGAGGCGCTGGTTATTCGCAATCGTGTGGCAACTCCTGCCGTTACCGACGGAGTGATCACCAGATTCGTCCATCCGTTATCGGGCGATGAAACATTGGTATCAGAAACGGTAATAGTGGGATTGCCCGTTTTGGAATCACGATAATAAATAGTTTGCGACGAAGTTCCGGCCGGCAACGTGACTTGGGTAACAGTCCAGTTTCCATTCTCAGAGGTCGCAAATTGTCCGCCCACAGAACCGGAGAATAAATACAGAAGCGTTTCCGACAAGACCGGTGTTTCAACCGAAAATTGGTTTTGGGTATGCAGGGTAAAGGACCCCACTCCACCGGCAACTACCGAAACCAGTGTTGGATCGGCAATTATTTTTGCAATGTTTCCGGCCAAAATGGTAAATGCAGAGCGGGCATCGAGCGGGATGGCGTCAGTAACCGCAAGCGGAGTGCTTTCCGAAACCGTTATAACTGGTGACCCCTTAGTCAGATCCTTATAGTACACCGCAGCCGTGCTCAACCCTGAGGCAATACTCGTTTGGATTATGGTTGAATCAAATGAACCGGCAGCACTAAAAACTCCCGCCGAAGAGGTGCTGTACAGATACAACGTGCGTGGAGCTTGTGAGACATATGGATTCCCGTAGGTATCCTGCGCCTGAACCGTGATCACCGAAGATGGCTCACCGGCCTCCAGACTTTGAGAATTGCTTAGGAACACGAAACGGGCAAGGCCAGCCGGGGCAATCGTTAATTGAAAGGATGCGTTGATGAGTCCGGCATCCGGATTTTCCGGAATCGAGGAAGCATCGGATATTGTCAGGGTTGGATTGCCGGATGCATTATCGGTATAATAAACGTTTACACTGCTTTGATCTTTTTGTAAGGTAATTTGGGTAATCACGCTTGTTCCGTCACTAAAACCGGAGGATACCGAGGTAGAATACACATACAGCGTTTGACCCACCGGAGCCGGGATCACTATTCCGGAGCTGTTTTGCAATGCCAGGCTTAGCTGTGTGGCAACTCCGGCAGTGGTGGTTGCACCCCCGCTTACCACAATTCTTCTGGGTGTTCCCCAGATAATAGCTACTGATTGTATTCCGTTCACAATCCCAATATCAGTCGGGTCATCCAAAAACGCCTGATCACTTACCACGATAGCTGAACTGGATGAAACCATGTTTTTATAGAAGAAAGAAAACGTGCTTTGTCCTGCATTTACCAATAGAGAGACCATAGGTATTGCAAAATTATTGGCAATAGAAAAGCTGCCATTGCCGTTTTTAGCGTAGAAATAAAACGTTTTTACCAACGCCAGCGGAGAGATATTCCCATATTCATCAAGCAGTGTGGCCACGAAAGGTTCTGAAACCTGACCGGCCTCCAGAGATGTATTTCCACCCGAAAGGGATACCGACGCCACTTCACCTGCAATCACCGTATAGCTTTGTGTGGCACCGGAGAGTCCCTGGTCCGGGGTTTCATCAACTGTCAACTGATGATTACCGGCAACCGTAGCTTTGTAAAAAACAGATGCCTCCGGTGCATCTTTGGCAACCGAAATATGAGTTACCGGGGTCCAGGGAGTATCAGTCAGGGAAAATTCCCCGGATAAAGAACTCCCCAGGGAAAGCGTCAGATTATCGGGAGCCAGACAGCTGTTCCCGTTCAGATCCCGAAATTCAATTTTTATCAGGCCGGAAAGCACTCCGGCAACTTTGGTTTGAGGAGCAGAAGTGATAGCAAAAGCCTTTGCTGCATCTGCGTTAACCGTGATCGTACCACCAGCGGATGAAAGAGATCCTGAGGAAAAAGTTAGTCCATCAATGCCGGATTTCGTGTTGGTGTAGTATACCGTGGTACCGGTGCTGCCAATTGGAATCGCGACTTCCGCGATCGTCGGGGTGGGCTCCATATTGGCGATCGTAAATTTGGCTGATGATCCTCCAGTGGTTTGCAGACTGACTAGCAGATTTGAGCCCAAGACAGTTGGCAGATTATTGGCATCTTGCGCCTCAATGGTTATTGCTGTGGTGTAACTGCCGGCCGTAATGGTTTGAGTGGCATTGGTCGATTTCAGTTTGGTTGGAGTCTGACCGGTTACCAAAACGGATGCCGTGGCATCAACTATGCCCGCGGCGCCATCGGCGGGACTGGCATCTGAAACTGTCACCATTTTCGTACCAGGGAAGTTATCCTTGTAATAAAAAGATCCATCTGAGGAGCCTGCCGGAATAACCAGTTGGGTTGCAGTCCAGGGCCCTGCCTGATCTTCCGCGAAACTGCCGCTTCCGGCACCAAACAAATAAATCGTGGAACCGGTTGTAGTTATGTTGCCATAGCTGTCCTGCGTTTCCACTGTAAACACCGAAGAGGTGCTGTTCACCTCAACCGAAGCCGGCTTTTGTATAAATACCAATTTAGCATAAGCGCCCGCCGCCACTGTTATGGTTGCCGCTCCGGCTGTCCAGTCCGGATGTGCCGTAACATTTGCCCCAATGGTAGTAGACCCAGCGGTCGTTTCCTTGCAATAAATGGTTTTTTGATATTGACCTGCATTCAGGGTAAATTCATTTATTGAGCTCCACGGGCTGCTGGTTAAAGAAAACTGGCAGGTAGCCGGTGATTTTGAAAGATTAAATGTTGTGGACCCGGTTACCGCCACGGGCAGGTTCTCCGCAGTTAAAGTCTGAATAGTGATTGGAAATGATTGACCAGCCTGTGCAGAGGAAGTGCCGGCAATGAATATTTTGCTGATCGATCCATTTACAATAGTTACCGTTTGATTATCTGAAGATAAACCCGAAGTTGAGATAGTTAGTATGGTTGACCCCGGATTGCTGTTCCGATAATAAAAACCTGCACTCGCCTGAGGGGGGTCAATGGTTTGCTCAAGACTTGCGGACCAACCTGTATCTCCGTCTGCGGAAAATTCCCCTCCGCTGGAACTGGTGAGGGTCACTGTATGCGAAGCTCCGGAAGGGGTAACATTGCCGTACTGGTCGGCAATGGCGAAATTAATTACCTGTGATGGAGTATTGGTTACAATCGTCTGTACTGCGGAGGTATACTTCAATTTCGAAGCAAAGCCGGCGGTGATGGTCTCGGTTTGGGTTATCGCGGTCAATCCTGTTATTGTAACCGTGATAGTATGTGTTCCCACAGAAGAACTTTTGTAATAGAAACTTGCTTTTCCCAGCCCGCCTGACATCGTAACCGAGCTGATATTTACCCAAGGTGACTGTGCAGCCGAAAAACCATCATTTAAGCTCGATGAGCTGAGTGAAACGGTAGTATTTGAGGGTGCAGCAGTCAGATTGTTGTAGGCATCATAAGCCTGAACCTGCATCACGGCCGATGGGTTTTGCACAACAAGGGTTTGCGGCAAAGTAATCCATTCGATCCGGCTGAGTGAACCACCGCTGATGTTTATGAGTTGGGTAGCTGAACCCAAACCGGTTGCACTAACGGTAATGGTTGGCGTTCCTGTCAGAATATCTTTATAATAAAAGGCAGCAGTACTTGCACCGGCAACAACATCAATACCGGTGATATCCCAAAGGCCGTTACCGGTGGCAGAAAATGTTCCGGTAGCTAAAGCGGTTGTCGAAAAATCCAAATGAATCGGGGCATCCAGAGTTTTTGCATTATCGTAAACATCTCTAAATCCGATATTCAGGACAGTCGACGCAACTCCAGCCTGCGTAGTTCGTTCGGCGTTGGTAAATACCAGCTGATAAACTACCTCCGGATTTATATTAAAAATGAGCGTACCGCTGGTTAGTCCTGCCTTTGATGCTGTAACTGTATGCCCGCCCGACACTGTGTTCCTGTAATAAATAGCTGCAGAGTTTTGTCCCTGTGGAATTATTACCGAGGTCGTGGTAAAAGCACCACCGATGCTACTTTCGAACCCTCCGCCTGATGAAGCATCACTCAGCAAAATGGCAGCTTCAGCAGGAGCATTTACTGCCTGCCCGTAAGCATTTTGCAAGGAAACGGTTATGGCCTGAGATGATATTCCTGCGGTGAGCGTGGTGCTGGCAACTGATAGTGAGATTTTGGAAGGAGTTCCTTCATAGATGGTTTCGATTTGCCCAATTGAAGAATAATCTGCGAGGGCAGCAGTTATGGTGGGTGTTCCTGATCCAAAATCCTGATAATAAAAACTAATTAAGGAAGCAATTGAAACACTTGTAATAACTTGATCTGAAGCATTTAAAAAACGGCCATTTGATGCATTTGTTGACAGGGCAACTGTTGTTGCTGAAATCGTTGCAGGATTATCATACTCATCGTGAACCTGAATAGTGATTGCACTGCTTTTTTGTCCAAGCTGCAATGATTGTGGTGCAGTGGAGAACACGATTTTCGATCCGGCTGCCGGATTTACAGTTAGCCCTAAAGTTGCCTGAGAAACACCTGAATGTGCTGCAGTGAGCGTGACGAGCCCGGCCAGAGCGTCGCGGTAATAGAAGACAGCGCTATTCTCTCCATCCGGAATAATGACCTGAGAAATTGAGCCATCAAACAAACCTCCGCTATTCGTGTCGAATTTACCATTCCATGCATTGCTACAGCTCAATGTTACAGCATACGCGCCTGATACCGGAACCTGAACACCATAAGCATTAAATGTTTTCACGGTGATTGCCGCAGAAGCCATCCCTGCAGTGAGGGTGGTTGAGGCAGTGGAGAGTTGCAGCGATGAAACCGCTCCCAAGATAATTGTTTCTGTTTGTGTGGCTTCGGTGAGTCCGGTTGCGGCAGTGGTGATTTGAGGAGATCCCGGAACAAAATCTTTGTAATAAAAAGTGGCGGTCGAACTGTTAGCCGGAATAGTTGCTGATGTTATGGTTCCGTTGAACGCACCGTTTGCAGCTGTATCAAACTTTCCTGTTGAAGTAGTAGTGAGAGCGACGGTTATCGGGGCGATGGCTGTTGCAGCATTCTGGTATTGATCCAGCAGGTTAACCGTGATGGCTCCGCTTATTTGTCCGGCTGTCAGAGACTGAGCTGATGAAGTGAACAGCAGCTGCGAAGGGGCATCGGAAACCAAAGTGGCACCGATGGAGGCGTTGGTTAAACCGTTGTCGACTCCGGCTTGCGAATCATCCGAAACAATTACCGCACGGCTTCCCGGTTTCAGGTCTTTGTAATAAAAGGTCAGGCTGCCTGAATTTTGAGGTAGCACGATTTGATTAATGGAGCTCCAGTTTCCGGCGTTTTGGATCGAGAATGATTTATTGGTGGAATTTGAATAAAAATAGATGGGGGTATCTTGCAAAACCGGGATCTCCACCCCATTGCTGTTTTGCGATACCACAGTTACCGGCCCAAGCTCATTTCCGACGGTGCCCGATAAAGAGGTTGGTGATTTGATGGCTAGTTTGACAACGGCTCCGGCGGTGATTGTCTCTGATTGGGAATCGTCCGCTATTCCAGTGACCCCATCTGAAGGCTCGGCATCAGATACGGTGATGGTTTGCGTGGGAACGAAGACCGTCTGTTTGAAATAAAACTGAACACTGGTACTGCCCAGGGCGATACTCAGGTAATTAACCGTTTGGGCAAAATCGGAAGTGGTGGAAAACAGGCTGCCAGCAGTACCTGATGAGAAATAAACTCTTGTACTCTGGCTGACTGGTGAAGCATTATTGAACTGATCTCTCGATTCAACAGTTATCTGGGGAGATACACTTCCGGCGGTAACTGAAAAAACGGAACTGGTGATTTTGAATTTTGATACGGCTGCCGGGTTTACTGTCAATGATTTTGAATCATCCAGCAAACCGGTATCACCATTGGCCGGGCTTCCGTCAGAAACTTTAATCCATCGTGTTGATGCAAGCACATCGCGATAGTAAAAAACACGGCTGCTGGCACCGGCGGGTATCATTGTTGCAAGCGATCCCTGGGCGGCATCAGATAAATCAGCCAGAGTGGCTATTTGTGCACCTGCCGATTCCGTTGAAATATAAATCGGAAAATCGTTTTGAGTAGTTACCAGATTGCCATTAATATCCTGCAAACTAACCGAGTATGGCCCGCCGGCTGCTCCGGCGGTAATGGGTTGCAGGCTTGATAAGATTAGCTTATAGGCACTTCCTACTCCAACATTAATGGATTGTGAGTCATTTACAATCGGAATAATATCAAAGGTGGTTTCGTCGGTTCGTTCTTTAGCAGTAAGAGTTGCTGTGCCGACGGTGGCATCCTTGTAATAAAAATTTGCTGTTGTGGTATTTGCTGCGATTGACAGAACAAATGGATTTGCCGTTTGCCAGTTGCTGGAACCCGAGAGAGAGTAGAAAGCGGTTGCTGAAGTGGAATAAACATAAACGGGTGTATTAGCTGCAACCGGAACCGGTATTCCATTAACATCCTGCATCTGAATAGAAATCGCAGAACTGTGGCTATCGACACCAAATGACTGGGGATTATTAATAAATTTCAGTTGATAAGGCACGCCAGAGTTTGGAGCGGTGACGACGATTGAGCATTGCTGTCCGGAAATATCCGGATCGTTGATATCGGTAACTGACACACACACACCGCTCACTGATTCCGTAACAATGGTAACACCATTCACAAAGGTGTTGCGGCCCAGCAAATCAGGGGTAAACGTAAAGTTGGCAGGAACCACGGCATTTGGATCGCCCGATGAAAAGTGGATAGTCCCCAGGGTACTGTTTTCAGGAGGATAGGCATTGTTTACAATATTGCCGGCATAGTCTACTACCAGTACAAAAACTGAGCTGGGAATGCCCGATTTTACCGGGCTGGTTATACCGGTCACCATAAAGCGGAATTGGCTCCGGATGTGTTCCGTTTGGGAGGCGGCGGTTCCACCGATTAATACAGGCGGAGTTGCAGTAACGACAGGGTTTCCTTTCAAATTATCTTTATAATAAAATGTAACCGATGATTGGCCGGCGGGGATGGTTACGGTAGAATAGTTCCATCGGGTTGCCTCATCCTCTGCCAGATCTCTGGCAAAAAACCCATACGGCGAAGAGGAGATTAGAGTCAGCGTCACATCCACTGGTACTGAAATAAGGTTTCCTGCGGCATCCGCTGCGCTAACGGTTAGTTCTCCGGGCTGTGTTTCATTAATGTTCAAAGCAGAGTTTGTAAAAATGTACTTATCAGGAAGATAAGTAAAGCTCTGAGTTAAAGTCGCTGATTGTCCATCGGGGTTGGTGATCACAACATCAACGGCACCGGAGGCATGAGCGGGCGTGGTGGCAGTGATGGTAGTGGGATTAACTAAGACCAGATTTGTTGCGGTAGCTCCGCCAAATGAAAGGCCGGACTTTGGTGTTAAATATCGTACAATAACGATACCAGAACCTCCATTGCC
>CAILAQ010000403.1 GCA_903832165.1 uncultured Bacteroidota bacterium
CTGCAACTGCTGATGCCGCCACCACAGCCGGAGAGGCCAGATAAACATCGCCCTTGCCCTGCTTTCCGGGAAAATTTCTGTTTCCGGTGCTGATGGTCACCTCACCGGCTCCATTCTGTCCAACCTGACCGGCGGCACATCCGGCGCAACCGGCATTCGAGACCATTGCTCCGGCATTTTTAAAGATTTCCATAAACCCTTGGTTAAGGCAGCGCTGCCAGATTTCATCAGTGGCAGGAACGATCTTTAAAACCACGCCCGGTGCCACTTTCCGATCCTTCAGAATATTCGCAACAACAGCCATATCTTCATATCTGCCGTTTGTGCAGCTTCCTATAAATGCTGAATCAATCCTTGTATTCTCGACTGATGAAACCGTTGCGGTATGGTGAGGCGCGCCAGGCAGTGACACCCGCTTAACAAATTCACTGATATTCAGGTCGAATGTCTTCTCATATTGAGCATCGTCATCCGCAAAAACTGGAATGATTGGCTTACCGGCCTTTTCCGAACAATAATCGGTAACTTGTTGATTTGGAGGAAAGAGAAGCGTTATCACACCCATCTCGGTTCCCATGCTGGCAATGGTAATTCTTTCATCCAGAGTCAGATCGTCAACGGAATCACCATATATCTCAACCGAGTAGCCCAAAAGGTCATTCGCTCCAAATCTTTCGAGTAAGTTGATCGCGATATCTTTGGCGGATAACCCTTCCGGTCTTTTTCCCTTTAGAACGATTTTTACAGAAGCGGGAACCTTGAACCAGAGTTTTCCATAAGCCCAGGCAGCTGCAATATCCTGATCGCCCATGCCCTGTCCGAAAGCGCCCACAGCCCCGAGAATATTAGCATGTGAATCGGTGGTTACCGCTGTTGAACCGGAAAAAGCCAATCCTTCATGAATTAGTATATGAGTGCCAATACCTTTATCAATATCATAAACCCGGATTCCGTTATCGCGGGCAAATTGCCGGCAAATATGCTGGTTTACAGCATATTTCTGATCTGATCCTGTAGGATTGCAGTCGAAAGTAAAAAAAGTCTTAGCAGAATCAGCAATCGATAAACCATTATCCTTAAGGTTCTTAACGACATTTGCACCTCCGAAATCGCGGGCTGCCCTTACGTCCATGGCAACATCGATAATCTGTCCCGGTTTTACGGTTGAGTGCTTGGAGTGGTTCGCAAGAATTCTTTCGATTAAAGTCAGGCCCATATATTTGTGTATTAAGTTTTTAAAAATGAAAATACTACGAGTCTCTTGTTCAGGTCGGTATCGAATTTTGTCCATTCCCAAACCCTGGCTGTCTTAATCAATTCCTCATCGGTGGTAAGATCAGCTGAGATGGAAAGAATTGTATCAGGCGACAGAGTATTTATCAGATCAGTAAGCATCTGGCGATTCCTGTATGGAGCTTCAATAAAAACCTGAGTCTCCTGGTTCAATTTTGATCGATTTTCGATTTCCCTGATCTTTTTTATCCGGTCGGGAGGTTTCGGCGGCAGATAGCCATGAAACACAAACTTCTGGCCATTAAGACCTCCTGCCATCACTGACATGATAATAGAGCTTGGTCCTATCATTGGTTTAACGCGGATACCGGAAGAATGTGCCTGTCTGATCAGGTCGGCTCCGGGATCTGCGACTCCAGGGCAGCCGGATTCCGACAAGATTCCGGCATCGGTTCCCTTTAATATCGGCAGCATCAGAGGTTCAAGCTCCTGAGCTCTCGTATGCTCATTCAGCAGTCCGAATTCAATCTCCTCCAGCAGGGCTTTCATCCCTACCCTGACGAGGAACCTTCGTGCATTTTTCTCATTCTCAACAATAAAATAGCGCAGAAGCCTTACCTGCTCAATAACAGGTGCCGGCAGGGACTGCAGCGGGTCACCGTCGTCCAGCGTATTTGGAATCAGCCATAAGGTACCTTTCATAACGTAAAAATAAGAAAAAGGTCCATGTTTATTATATTTGATACTTTGAATCAATTAATGAATTCACCTTTGAAAATTACGCTCCTGGGTACAGGAACTTCACTTGGAGTTCCGATTATCGGTTGCGATTGCCAGGTATGCCAATCCAACGATCCCAGAGATAACAGATTACGATCCTCAGCGCTGATCGAATGGAATGGCAAGGTGTTTCTCGTTGATGCCGGGCCTGACTTCCGGCAGCAGATGTTAAGGACTTCGGTAAGGAATATTGATGCCATTCTGCTTACCCACGAGCACAAAGATCACGTTTCGGGGCTTGATGATATTCGTGCACTGAACTTTCTGCATAAGAAAGCCATCGATATCTATTCAGAGAAAAGAGTTCAGGATTCAATCAGGAAGGACTTTGCCTATGTATTTTCGGTAATTCAGTACCCGGGAATTCCGCAAATGAACCTGCACCAGATCTCTCCGGGTAAAATCTTTATCGGTGGATTGGAAATAACAGCTATCCGGGCAATGCATTATAAGCTCCCGATACTAGGCTTTCGTTTTGGGGATTTTACCTATATCTCAGATACCAATTACATTGCCAAAGAGGAAATGGAGAAGATTTACGGTACCCGGATACTGGTTATCAATGCACTTCGCTGGGAAGCACATCTTTCACACCACAGTATTCCGGAGGCTATCAAATTGATTCAGGAAATCAAACCCGAGAAAGCTTACCTGACCCATCTGTCACATCAGGCCGGCAAATATGAAGATCTGATAAAAGAATTGCCAGCAGGGATTGAGCCCGGTTACGACGGGCTTGTGCTTAATCTTTAAAACACATCAATCAACTCAACTGCGAAAACTAAAGGAGTATAACCCGGAATACTACCGGAACCATTAGGACCATAGCCAAGATCGCTTGGAATTATCAGGGTTGCCTTGCCACCTTCCTTCATCAGGGCTATTCCTTCATCCCAACCGGTTATCACCTGGCCGAATCCCAGTTTAAAACTAAAAGTTCCCGAATCAAAAGTTGTCCCATCCGTAAAAGTTCCAGTGTATTTCACTTTGACTGTGGACCCGTAAGGAGGAGTTATTCCAGTTCCGGCTTTGGTTTCGATATAGTACAATCCGCTGGCTAATGGCTGGGAAGTCAGACTATGAGCGGTCAGGTACTCCTGAATGGCAAGTTTTTCTTTTGCATAGGGGTCAGCTTTTTCGCAGGCTGCGAATAAAATGACAGAGGTCAGAATGATCAGGGTGTGGTATTTCATTCGATAGTAATTTATTGTTTTAGCATTAATTGCTCGCAAGCAGGTATCTCTCAACTATGTCTATTTAACTTCAAGTAATTCAACTTCAAACACCAAGGTAGAGTATGGCAGGATCAGGGTAGAATAGCCATCTTTTCCGTATGCCAGGTTTGATGGTATTATCAGCCGTCCTTCCCCACCCGCCTGCATAAACTGAAATCCCTCATCCCAGCCTTTTATCACCTGCTCTTTCCCCAGAACGAAGGTAAGCGGTGTGCCCCTTTGAAGAGAGGAATCAAAAATCTTTCCATCAATGGTGGTGCCTGTGTAATGCACAACCAATGTATTGCCAACTTGAGCCTTTTTACCGTTTCCCTTCTTCTTTTCGATATAATAAAGACCTGAAGCTGTGGGCTTAACAGTAGTATTTGAAAGCTCGATGTAATTTTTCAAAAGGTTCATCTCCTGCTCGAAATCGGTATGATATGAGTTTTCCCGTTCGCTCTCGAGATCTTCCGCATTTAAAATATTTTTCAATCTCACATTAATGTACACTTCATCTCCCTGCATAAATTCCTTGGGCAAATCGCGCTTTCTGTTCTTCTGGAAGAAACCACTGGCATCAAGTTTAAAACAGACACTGTCACCCACCTGCAAAAGAGCCAACGCAGTATAAAAATCTCCCTGAAACATCGGATTTCGCAGCTGCATCCGATAGAAATTGGATTCATCAACGACCACATTGTCCTTATTGGATATTTTCGTGGATAACACCAGGATATCTCCGGTTTTCGGGGTTTTCCCTTCCGGATTCATTTCAAGGAACCGGTAGGACAAGCCAGATGGATGTTTCTTAAAATCCTTATCCTTGCTGCCGCAGGAAACCAGCGCACCAAACAATACAACAACAAAAGCAACGGCCGGAAATCTCATAGTCTGTTTAATTTACTGCAAAAATAGGAAAATGGTCAATTATTCAGGTGCCTGATCACAGAATCGATTCTGACTTCATAAACGAGAATTGCACGAGGAGGAATAAGGTTCCCATCGCCAGTTAAACCAAAAGCCCGCTGAGGGGGTATGATTATCCTTGCGCTATCACCCGGCTGAAGGAACTTTACCGCTTCATGAAGACCGGGTTCAGCCTCACTCTTATCCACAAAAAACTGTTTAACGCCCTGTTTTTTTGAGGAATAGCATAATGTTCCATCCAAAAGGCTGAGTTTAAATGAAAGGGAGATCCGATCTCCTGTTTCGATATTTCCCTGTTGAGTATTGCGTTTTCGATCGATTAACTGATAAAAGACACCCGTACCGGTTTCGCTTAAATGCCATCCATTGCTGGCAGCTTTTTCGCTGATAGAAGTTGCGTATTTCCTGATTATTAATTGATTAGCGCGGAAGATGGATTCCTGATCGGGAAATCTTGCAGCTGCCGGCGGTTCCTGCCTGCGGTATTTTTGTTTACAGCCGGAAAGAGATATAGTTATGCCCAGGATCAACAGAGCGGCGAGTAATTTAAAACGGCGGCGCATAGGATTCTGATTGGATTGCTGATTACCTAACGGCTGACAGCCAGTAATTCCCGGTATTCTTCCAAAACGGATTCGAACCTGATAACGGCCTCCTTCATGGTACCAGGAAACCGTCCGCCTGCAGCATTCAGGTGCCCGCCTCCAAAGAAATATTTTTGCGCAAACTGATTCGCCGGAAAATCTCCGGTAGACCGGAGCGACAGCTTTACATGATCATTTTGCTCGGTAAACAGCACCGAAAAGACGATTCCGGCAATGGCCAGCGGATAATTGACAAAGCCTTCTGTATCTCCTTTAAGATGGTGATAACTATTGAGTTCACTTATTGTCAGAGCGATATAAGCCGTTTTATATTCGGGCAAGATTCTCATGTTCTGACTTAAACTGTACCCCAGCAATCTCATTCTGTCGGCCGAATGAGTGTTATAAATCTCGTGATATATCCTGGCCTTGTCGGCCCCGTGGCGCATCAGTGCAGCCACGGTTTCAAACACTTCAGGATAAGAGCAGTTAACTTTCAGCCCAACTGTGTCAGTCATAATTCCGGCCAGCAAACAGGTAGCAGCATCTATTCCCAGATGTTCCGTGAAATTTAATTTTTTGATAAACAGGTAAACAAGCTCCGAAGTAGAGCCTTTTGTCGGGTCAATAAGATTAAAGCCGGTAAAAGGTTCCTCGCTGGGATGATGATCTATTAAAAAAGTCCTTTTACCTGATTCACGGTAAAGAGGTTCGATCGCGCCTAATCTTTCCGGGGTATTAAAATCCGCACATATGATCAGATCGCATTCGTTCAGCAGGTTTGAAATATTGCCGTTTGGCTTTCTGTCATTCACAATGATCTCATTATAACCCGGCAACCATTTCAAAAAAAGGGGAGCATCGTCTGGAATGGCCACAATCACTTTATGTCCAAGCTGACCAAGGATCCATTTGAGGCCAAGCGCAGATCCGATAGCATCACCATCAGGATTCTTATGTGTCAGTATTAAAATTCTGCAGGGTTTCAGGAATTCTTCCCGCACCTCGGTCCATCCCAATTCTGCATCGAGATTCAACTTTTTCTCAGTGGATTTGTTTTGCACGATTCAAAGATAGTAATCAGTGGAATCAGCAAGGAGTATTTTCCTATATTTATCGGAATAACTATTCAACTATGACAGGCAACATTACTTTTACCATGATCAAACCGTGCGCCGTATCCAACGAGCATATCGGTGATATCCTCAAGATGATTTCGGAAGCAGGATTCTGGATAGCTGCAATAAAATATACAAAACTCAGCCAATCTCAGGCTGCATATTTTTACAATGTGCATAAAG
>CAILAQ010000404.1 GCA_903832165.1 uncultured Bacteroidota bacterium
ATCAGGCTCTTTGATGGCGTGGAATTCCATTTTCATTTTTCGAGCATACTGATATTAATAGCCCTGTCGTTGATTGGCGGAATCATAGCCGGCATTTTCCCGATCTTGAAATTACACCGGACGAAAGCGGGAGACATGATCAATAATTATCTGTAAACCTTTTTTCAAAAAGAAAATGAGCCCACACCTGATCGAGTGTATCCACTTAAGCAAACAATACATCCGGAATAAGCAGACCGTCATAGGATTAGAGGATATTAACCTGCAAATCAACCAGAATGAACTGGTCTTGCTGAAAGGCCGGTCCGGTGCCGGAAAATCGACCCTCCTAAATCTTATGTCGGGCTTGATTAAGCCTACTCAGGGAAGAGTGATGATTGGCAGTCAGTGCATAAGCGAAATGCCTGATTCGGAACTCAGCCATATACTAGCAACACGGATCGGTATTATTTTTCAGAGTTTTAACCTTTTACCCACCTTCACGGTTTACGAGAACATTGAGGTCGCGCTGGTTCCTGTGATTAAAAGAAATAGTGAAGTGAAGGAAAAGATTATGTCTCTCCTGGAGCAATTCGATTTATCTGACAAGGCACTTGTTTTGCCATCAGAACTAAGCGTGGGCCAACAACAAAAGGCAGCCATTATCCGGACCTTAATAAAAGAACCAACCATACTGTTTGCTGATGAACCCACCGGGTCAGTGGATGATGAGACAGCCCGGGAAATCTTGGAGCAGTTGATGAATTTAAAACGAGAAAAAGGGGTCACATTGGTTGTAGCAACACATGGAAATATCCTCGAAAAATCTGCCGATAAAGTTTTTCTAATTGAAAATGGCCGATTGAAATGAACATGGAATTTGGAGGTGCAACGATTGATACCATTGATCTAAAAGCTTTAGTGGTAAGCCGGGGTGTAAACGTTTCAAATAGGATTTATAAAAAGTTCTCCGGACAGGTCCGTCTGTCTGCAAATCCTCTTGAATGCAATACGATAATTTTGCCCGACAATACGATAGTTCAATTGACTGATTTGTCATTTCACATGGATTACATAAAGTCAGCTATTTCATGGGACACTTTAAAACAATTAAAATACTTTTCACAGATCAAGACACCGTTCAGACTTGATTTGGATGAAGCAGATTTACCGGCATTATATTTTAAAAACCAGAAACTTACAAACGTTGCATTTCCCAGGCTGACTGACTTTTACAAGCAAAAAACAAGTTCCGGAATTCCATATCTGGGCAATGCTGTTCTTCAGGGAACCCAGTGGTTATCTTTCCAGCTGCTTTGGAAATGCGATTATGCCATTGCCGGTGATCCTTGTCAATATTGTTATTCGGGGGGAGAGCTTGATCATCTGACCAGGCGTAAGAAAGAACTTCCTGTCTATCCATCACCTGAGGACATCGCTGAAATTGTTGAATATGCCGTAATTAAGGAAGGTTACGTTGATAGCATACAAATCACGGGCGGTTCGACTTTCAACGTACAGGCAGAATGTGATAGGATTACAGCTATCCTGGATGCAATAAACCTGCGTGTTGGTCGTGCCAATATTCCGGGAGAAATATTGATTTATACCACTCCGCCTAAAAATCCGCAAATGGTTGACCAGTTATTTGAAGCCGGCGCCGACAGGATTTCTATGAGCCTCGAGATTTGGGATGAAGAACTTGCCAGAAAGATCATGCCTGGTAAAACGAAATTTACAGGTAGGCAGCGTCATTTGGATGCGTTGGAGTATGTGGCATTAAAACATGGAAAAGGAAAAGCCTGCAGCAATTTCATTATCGGACTTGAACCAGCCGACAGCTTGTTAGAAGGTGCCAATTACCTGGCATCAAGAGGTATAGTCCCGATTGCTTCGGTTTGGATTCCATTTGGCCGACCGGTTCTGGGTTCTATGAAAGCCCCTGATTTGGGATATTACCAGAAAATCAAAAATGGATTATCCGATATCTATTGCAAATATGGCTTAATCCCGCCTGGTGGAAAAGGCTTGAATGTTTGTATGTGCAGAGACATATATTTACAAAATCAAAAAGAGGGAATCGATTGAACAAATTTCCTTGTATGCCTTACGTAAGATTCTGCTTGATTTCGCTGAGCGTCTCTTCTAAAGCCTGTGCAAAAATCGCATCATATTTGGCGTGAAACCGGTCAAACGCAGTGACAATTGCCCTTCCTTCCGGAGTTAAAGTGGTTTTCCCCCCGGTAATTCCACCACGCTGCCTATTTAATACTGGAAAACCCAAAATTTCTTCGATTTTATTCAGACGATTCCAGGTAGCCCGGTAGTTTAATCCAAGGGGAATTATAGCAGCCGTCATTGACCCGGTTTCATCAATGGTTTTCAGCAGTTTCCATGCATCATCTCCCAGGGCTTCTCTTTGGGTTTCCGTTTCAAGCCAGATCTTAAAATTAATTGTCAGGTCGCTCATCATAATTGGCCATTAATCTTGTTTATTTCGTCCAGATACTCCTCCCGGGTATCTATATCCTTCAAAATTGATGGATTTACCGTATCAACCTCGAGTATATCGTCCGGATGCCTTCTGAGAAAACCCCGCATTCCGTCGGGTTCATCCAGGGTTAAAATCTCATCCCTGTATTTTCGGTCCACCAAAAGTGGATGCCCGCGCTTGTTATCGAAAACCGGGATAGCAATTCCCTTATCAGAATCCAGATAGGCTTTTATCAGATGGTTGATGACGATGGTTTCTGCCATTGGTTGGTCACCCAGGAAAACAACTGCTGCCCGGTAGTTCTCTGGTAAAAAGTCAAAACCGCATTGCACCGATGAAAACATACCTTCTTTGTAATGGCTGTTATAACAGCGAAATACGGGGATGTTTTCTATTACTTTCAGGATCTCCTCCTGATGGCAGCCGAGTATGGTTACCACCTTGTCAACTTCTGAAGCCAGAATATGATCAAGCACCTTTTCAATAATGGTCTTCCCTTCATAAGGCAGGATCATTTTGGGCGAGCCCATTCTCCTGGACTCACCGGCAGCAAGCACTATTGCCCAAATGCCGGTCATCGGTTCATATTCAGGCTTCTTTGAAGAACCAGCTGCGCGGCGATGCTGACGGCAATTTCCTCAACGGTAACCGATCCTATTTTCAGACCAATCGGCGTATGAACTTTCTGCCACTGTTCTTCAGTTGCCCACTGGTTTTTGATGAAATCATCGTGCACCTTGGCAACCTTGGTTTTACTTCCCATCATTCCGATATAGCCGGCTTCAGAGCCAATGCATTGTTTCAGTGCAATGGCATCATCTCGGTGACCACGCGTTACAATAACGATATAGGTATTGGTATCCTTCCTGATCTCACGTATGGCGTCTGTGATATTTTTACAGATAATCTGATCGGCGGCAGGCAGATTGTCCGGGTTTGCAAACTCTTCACGGTCATCGATTACGATGACTTCAAAATCGAGCATTTTCCCGATAATTGACAGTGCCCTGCCAACATGACCTGCTCCGGCGATCACCAGACGGGGAAGAGGAAATACCGGTTCAAGAAAGAATCTGGCCGTCTGTTTTTCTCCGGGCACCGGGAGATCAAGTTGCCGGTATGATTTATTGGACGGCGATGAGAGGATGTTCCTTACTTCATGGGTGAGTATTTCCTTAAACTGCCCGGGCAGGAGTGGGTCTGCAACACCTGTGGCCCAGTAACGATTGATTGTTACGTCCAACTCATCAGCCGCTGTTATTCCTGTAATCAGAACACCGGGAGTCCCGGATGCCAGGCTTTTCCCCAATTCTTTAAAAACTTGATGGCTTTTCAAAGGATCGGCATCAATGAGCATGGTGATGGTACCTCCGCATATCGGGCAATCGCCTTCCGTTTCATCGCTGTCCATATCATAGGACAGATAAGCGGATTTTTTTGAGGCCGAGCAAATGCCCGCATATCTCTGAACCTTGCCTTCCACGCTGCCGCCTCCAACAGTGCCCGCAATAAGGGTACTGCCGTCCAGCCATGCTGAACTTCCGGGTTTCTGGGGAGTCGATCCCTCGGTTCCGGTAACAGTGGCCAGTACGAACCCTGAATTCTCCTGTAAGGCCTCTGCTAATTTGACATAGATATTTTTCATTCTTTTTTCTGATCTGTCAATGACAAAAATAGTTTTATATCATGCAATACGTATAATCCTCTTACCCCTGCGGGTGAATGGATCGGTTTTGGCGTATTTAATCCTGATGTTTAATCCGGTCGGGAGTTGTGAAGCCAGAAAATCCGAATTAAGGCTGCCTTTTGAATCGACGGAGAGGGTTAAGATGGCAGTTTCTCCCTGATATTCCAGAAATGCTTCAAAACCAAGAACCAAAGGATCAGCAAAGATAAGATTATCAAGCTGATGGATGCTTAAAGTGCCACCC
>CAILAQ010000405.1 GCA_903832165.1 uncultured Bacteroidota bacterium
GAGACTATTGATATAGCACCCGGGTCACTTATTACCTGTCACCCGTCACTCGTCACCCGTCACAATTCCTGGCGGTTCCATCCCATTTATTTCCTCCCATCCCCGATTGATGATTACTTGGTGCCTGAAATAAATCGATATTCACCAGACATATGAAAAAGATATCCATTCTCATTATCGGACTGCTGCTATCAGCGGGCCTTTTTTCTCAGGGACAGACCGTTATCACCGGGAAGATGAATATTAAACCTGACACACCGGTTATTCTCCTGATCTATTCCTTTGATACCACAAAAATGCGGGAGGTTGAAACCGTTGCACATACGAAAACCGGCGTGGACAATAATTTTTCTTTTAAAATCGTCGAGTTGAAACCATTAACTAACTGTCGGATCGGGTTTTATAATGAGGGGGTAAAATTTGTGCTGTCGCCCGGCGATTCTATGCATGTTGAGTTTGCCCGGGGAGCCATGGATAGTACTATCGTATTTTCAGGGGGTAATATTGCCATAAACAACTATCTGAAACAGTATGAGTTAACCTTTAGCAAGCAAACTGAAGATAATGGATTTAAGACGGATCAGTCCAGTATCCAGTCGATATTGAATCTGCCTTATCTGAAGGAACGAAAACTTGAATTGCTTAAACGTGCAGATTCCGCGGGTCCACTGGATCCTGAGTTTGTGAAGCGGGAAACCATCCGGATCAACAGTGAATATTTCAATAGCCTCATGGGCCGCGACGTAATTGAATCATTTGGTGATTCCATCCGCAACGACCTGGTAAACCGTGCCCTGCAAAGTTTATCGCTTTCAAATGAAAAGGCCTTGCTTGACATTCGTGAGTACCGCGAGTTTATTGTCAATTACCTGGATTTCCGGGTTCGGAAAACGCCGGGGGAAAGAATCCTTCTTCAGGATTATCTCGACCGGATTCAAATGGATCTGTCGGGACTGGCAAAAACCTATTGTTCTTACCATTATATCAGTGATGCCATTGATGGAATTCATGACGGAAAGGAAAAAATCCTGTTACGTGATTATTTCATGAAAATTTCGGATGATCCGAAGCTCACCAAAATTCTGGGGTCCATGGATATCAGCCTTACGGACAGAAACTACGTTGATGCGTCGAGAATTCTTCGTACTTCCTGGTCCTTAATCATTACGATATTAATTTATGCAATCGTAGGGTTTGCCATATTTAAGGTGTTTACGTATCGCAGCGAGAGTGGAAAACGCATTGATCCCTTGTACATCATTAAGGGACTGATTTTCCTAACCGCGCTCGCTTACCTGTCGAACTATTTTATAATATACCGGTTGACGGCAGACAGAACCCTGCCTGTTGGACGGGTTTTGACCTGGATCCTGTTTGTCGCACTGCAGCTTTACTATCTGATTCCCGTGTGGTTTAAAAAGGGAAAGTATCATTGGTATGGCCTGCAGATGGCACTTTTGACGATCCTTTATTTCTTCGTTTTGATATCCATTGGAAACTCAGAAAATCACCTTCATGAGCCGTTTCAATGGCTGCATCACCGCACGATCATTTCCGTGGTTAACAGCTGGCTGATTCTGGTCACGGTATCGTTCCTTGTTTATTATGTGGATCTGCTGATCAGGCGCAAACAAAAAATACAATACCTGTTCAAGGAAAAACTGGTGAGCCTTGAGGTGGTTGCCAATGTTCTTCTGGTATTCCTTTTTCTTTCGCGTGGTTTTTCAACTTACATTCAAAATACCTCACGACAGGATGACCTGTTTGTATTTATCATAGGTATCCTGATATTTTATCTTTATGCCATATACCTCATCCCTAATTTTATGCTAAAAAAGAGAGCCGCGAAATTATGGTTTTGGGCGATTATGGTTTTAGTAGGAACCATCCTGGTATTTCATCTGGAAAATATGTTCGGGGTTTACCGGTCTCTTGTACATATTGGGGTAAGAATTCCATTTTTTGAAGTCATTCAGGGACCGGAGCCATTTGTAATTAAAACTGCTTTTTGGATTCAGTGTATGATTGTTCCGGCGATGATTTATGCATTTGTCAAACAGCAGCTTACTCAAAAAAATGTGGGTTTTAAAATGTTCCGTAATAAAGAAGCCGAGTTGCAACAGCTTCGTTCGCAGGTGAATCCGCATTTCCTGTTTAATTCACTGAACACGGTTTATGCTTTTGCACTGAAGGAAAACAATCCTAAAACTGCCGAATATATTGCCAAGCTGGCGAATCTGATGCGCTACCTGGTGGAAGACATGGAGAAGGAAAAAATCCCGGTGCAGAAGGAAATCAGTTACATCCGCGATTATATCAATCTGCAGGCCATCCGTAGTTCGGTAGAGCATAAAATCGAGATTAATAACGCGATTGAAGAAGAGCAAAATGTCATGATCGCCCCTATGCTGATGATTCCATTTGTCGAAAATGCATTTAAGCACGGGATAAATCCGAACAGTGTATCGGAACTAAAGGTCACCTTTCAGATCGTTGAAAACCGCTTTCAGTTCGTGATTGAAAATTCGGTGGATAAGAATTTCGAGGCATTTTATAAGGAGAAGGGCTTTGGAATCGGTATCCAGAATGTTCGCCAGCGGCTGGAGCATATCTATCCCGACCGGCACACTTTATCAATCGCAGATACCGGGGATAAGTTCATTGTGATTATGGCTGTAGAACTTCTGGTGGAACCGGGTGCTTAATGGGGATGGGACAATATAGGGCAGAGGGCAGAGGGCAAAAATTAGTAAAAAGAATTAAGAATAAAGGAGTAAGTGGCTAGTAAATTGGCGTTTACCCTGAAACTTAACTTATTTTTTTTTCTTCCGTCTTCTGACTAATTTTTGCCTTCTGCCCTCTGCCCTCTGCCCTATTTTGTCC
>CAILAQ010000406.1 GCA_903832165.1 uncultured Bacteroidota bacterium
GGCGCAGCCGACCCTATTAGGAGCGAAGCGACCTTTTAGCGCGCAGCGCCTATTAGCGAGGCGCAGCCGACCCTTTTAGCGCGCAGCGCCTATTTATATAAGTACCGTTTGATACTCTTCTTCGGCGTCTTTTCAAACTCCTCGGCAACAAGCTCTATCGATACTACCTGCTGGTATTTCGGCAGCCTGTTATTCAGGCTGATGCGATTTTTCTCCATCTGTTCCTCCAGATCTTCGCGGGAAAGGGTGCCGGAATCTTCTGTCTCAGCATTGGGGAAAACCATCGCAACCAGCTTGTTCGATCGCTCGGCAACCACTGATTCAATAACGCAAGGCATGGTATTCAGCTTCGCTTCAATCTCTTCCGGATAAATATTCTGACCCGACGGGCCCAGGATCATGTTTTTCGACCGGCCCTTGATGTAGATATAATGATCCTTGTCGAATACGCCAAGGTCACCAGTGCGCAGCCACCCGTCTGAAGTGAGCGAAGCGTGCGTTGCATCGCGATTCTTATAATACTCGAGAAGGACATTTTCCCCCCTGACCATAATTTCACCCACCTCTTTATACGGATCGAACGAATCGATCTTCATCACCAGGGAATCAACTGCTTTTCCCGAAGCGCCATTCCGGTGTGTCTTCCATCCGGCATAACTCACCAGAGGTCCGCACTCTGTCATACCATAGCCGACTGAGAACTGGAATTTGATTTTTTTCAGGAATGCTTCCACTTCCGGATTTAAGGCGGCACCGCCAATCACAATTTCCCGGAAACGGCCACCGAATGATTCGGAGAGTTGCTTGTTGATTTTCCGGTGGATGATCGTATTAATTCCCGGAATAGCCAGCAGGATTTTCATCATCGGCTTCCGCAGTTTGGGCAGTAAACGAGTGGTATAAATCTTCTCGAGCACCAGTGGCACAAACATTACCAGATGGGGTTTAATTTCCTGGAAGGCTTTAAGGATTACTGCCGGCGAAGGGATCTTGCCAAGAAAGGTAATATGACAACCCAGTGTAGTCGGGAAAATAAAATCGAAAGCACATCCGTAGGTGTGGGCCAGCGGCAGAAAAGCAACAATCTTGTTGCCAGGCTCCAGCGGCATATTGTCCTGAGCATACTGCAGGTTGGCCATGAAAGCCTTATAATTCAGCACAACACCTTTTGAAAATCCCGCAGTTCCGGAAGTGTAATTAATCGTAATAATTTCTTTATTTGAGACTTCAGGAACCGTAAAATCCGCTGGTTCCAGGCCGTTCGGATATTTCAGGTCGAATGTCTGCTGAATGTTGGCGACCTCCTCCTCCAAACCGGTTCCGCGCGAATACAATAGGCTGAAATCGCTGAGGTTAAATATTGCCCGCAGATCTGGCAGCGTGGCTACATCAATCCCGGGGTAATACTCTTCTGTCACAAAAAGCACATCCGTTCCTGAATGGCTTAGGATATTCTGAATATCCTCACGATGAAAATCAGAAAGAATCGGCACAGCGATCGATCCGTTCAGAACAGTGGCCATGTAAGTAACCGCCCAGTTCCGGGAATTCTTTCCGAGTATGGCGATTTTCGATCCGATACCAATTTTATGTTTGGCGAAAATCATGTGAAACTTCACAATCTTTTCAGCCACCTCCTTATATAAATAGGTATCCCCCTCATAATCGGAATAGGCTTCCTTTAACCAGTTGTCGCGGATTCCCGATGCAACGGTTTTTACGAAATTTCTTTCTGCCATAGTTGGTTTGCTTAGAGTTTTATGACACAGAACGAAATAATAACGGCCGCGCGAACCTGGTTTCCCTGGTTCGCGAAGCCGGAAATAAATTACTTCACCAATTTAGCGAGAGCTTCTTCCAATGCTGAGCCCCTGAGGTTTTTGCCGACAATCTTGCCGGATTTATCCAGGAGATAGTTAGCCGGAATCGAGCGAACGCCATATAATTTAGCTACTTCATTGTCCCAGTACTTAACGTCTGAAACATGAGTCCAGGTCAGTTTATCATCTGCGATGCCCTTCAGCCATGCAGCCTTATCGCGGTCGAGTGATACACCCAGAACCGTGAATTTCTTTCCTTTATACTTGGTGTAAGCCGCAACAACATTCGGGTTTTCAGCACGGCAAGGTCCGCACCATGAAGCCCAGAAATCAACCAGTAAATACTGGCCGCGGAAATCAGAAAGCTTAACCGGTTTGCCATCAGGATCATTCTGAGTAAAATCAGGAGCAACATTGCCAACTGCGGTCAGCTTCATTTTGGCAAGCGTTTCTTTCAGCATGGTAACATACTTGTAGCTAGCCAATGCTGGATCGAATCCGTTAACCATTTTTTCCAGAACAGCAGGATCTTCAATGGTATAGGCGATTGAGTTCAGGATGTATGACGATACCGGCGATTTCAGGATGGTCCCGACATAGGCCAGCTTAGCGGCTTGCTGATCAGCATCCATGGCATCAATCTGAGTTTCAAGCTTTTTAGATTCAGCAGTGTTCTTTGCTTTATTTGCTTCGTTATAAGCAGCATACAGGGGGCGCAATAATTCTGACTGAGCCTTGGTTATTTTATTATATCCGGCCAGGTCATTATGAATGGCTGATCCGGTTACTTCAGTACCGGCCAGGTCATCTGATTTTCCAACAATCTTTATAGTTGAATTGTCAAGGAAAAGAGAGATACCGCCTTTGAGATCACCAATTTTCAAATAGTACATGTCAGCTTCGGTAACTTTCCCTTTCAGGGTAAAAGTTCCGTCTTCGGCAATCCCGGTAGAATATTTTACTGCCATTTTTCCGGCTTCCCGAATCTGCAGTTCTGCTTTGCCAGCTTTAACACCATCAATTTTTCCTTCGATGGTAAAGGTTTGGGCCATAGCCCATCCACCGATCAGAAACAGACCGAGGGCGATAGTAAAGAGTTGTTTTTTCATCTAATACTTAATTAATATTTGCATCGAAAATACATAATTTCAGACATCTTACCACTGCCAGGTTTCACTCACTTCCCAATTTGCTTTCAAGGTCAGGTCTTTGCTGAAAGTTATGACCCGCTCCGGCTGAAAATGAGTCTTGTACCGGCCGGTATCCCAGCGGCCATTTCCGTTGGTATCAAAAATAAGTCTGGCGGTATACTTGCCTGGCGCCAGCAGGTCGAAAAGCAATGTTCCCGGTCCGGTAAAGAGCTTCGTGGCTACAACTTTACTGCGTCCGTCGATCAGCTCAACAATTCCCGCTCCCTGCATGGCGGGTATTCCAAGTTTCAGCGACCCATACAGGTCCCGGCTTTTCATTTTGAACTTTACATCAAGAGAATCATTTTTCTGTCCTCCTATTCCTATAAAAGCTCCGGGAAGCAGGATCAGGCGATAAGTGGTATCTGTGATAAAACCGGCATTCATTTTCAGGAACCTCGGATGTGCCTGATTTATAGGCACACCATTTAAAACCAATCCTTTGAGGGTATCGGCAATCAGGGTATACGGGATCTTATGCAGTGTGGAATCTTTTCCGATAGTCAGTCGGATGAGGCTCGTATCCAGCTTTGTATAAGGCAGTGAGGCAGAAAAGAAAATGACTTGGCCAAACTCCAGTGTTTTTGAGCTTTCGACTGAAGCTGATACCGTAAATTCCTTTTTCGGAGAGTTTGCGGTCTTTGGTACCGCCCGGTAACGGAGCTTTACCGTATCTGTTTTGGATATCCGCCTTTCAATGGAATCGAGTGCAGGGTAGGAAATGATGGCTTTTATCGAGTCGAGGGCTGCTATGGATGGCTTCATGATCCAGAAATCCAAGGTATCCACATCGCCAAACCATTCCAGCGAGACCGCCACACTGTCCTGCGGAAGGTTCAGAAATTCAAGGCCCAGCGAGTCCGTTGCCTCATTGAACTTTATCCTGATCTGATCGCGCCGGGGTCTGTCGGAGCCCGCCAGATACTGGTTCGATCTCACTTCCGTGAATAAACGGAGATCAAGCGTATCCGGACTATATAAATACTTTGCCGGTATCGCCGCCAGCGCAATGGAATCCTGCTTTGCCTGCGTCGAATCCCTCTTTGCCTTTTCGATCTTCTCCTTCATTTTCTCCTCCTCCGTCATCCCAAACTTCTTCTTTGTCTTCTTGTCTTCCGTCTTCTTGTCTTCCGTCTTCTTAACGTCTTCTGTCTTCTTCAAGTCTTCTGTCTTCTTCAAGTCTTCTGTCTTCTTCAAAGTATCAGCCGGATTCCGCCTGATCGTCGGGGTAACCATTGAATCCATGAAAGCCACGGCCTCTGAGGGCATATCAAACTTATAATTGGTATTCCCGTCTTTCAGGGCGAAGATTTTATACGATCCGCCGGCAAGATTTCTCAGGGTGAACTTTCCCTGTTTATTCGTTCTGGAAATGTAAAGGGGGATGGTTTTGACTGGCAGGCTGTCTGCATTTCCGTTGTACAGCATCACTACGATATCCTCGGCCGGCTTGCCATCCAGGGCCTGCATCACCTGACCGCCTATCTGAAGAGAATCGATGGTATTGCCCGTGGAAAATACATATTGGTAATTCTTGATGGGATTTCCTTCATTCAGGTCGACCAGGGCATCGCCGAAATTGATGGCATAAGTTCGATCAGGCAGCAGAGAATCTTTGAAGATGATCTCCAGCTTTTTCCCGCTTTTCTTGAATTCCGGCTTTTTGGCCATTGGCGGAGAGACGATAAGCTGTTTGGCGATATCTTTTAAATCGATATACTCATCAAACGTTATCTCAATATTTTTTGCGTTAAAATGAGTAGAAAAATTACTCGGAATACAGCTGAGAATGACCGGGGGCTTTTCATCTTTCGCACCTCCGGAAAGGCTTCCCGGCGAGGCGCAGAAAAAAAGGCTCAAGGCGCAAGGCACAAGGCTCAGGTAAGTTAGAAGGCGTAAGGCACGAGGGGCAATATTGCGCATTAATTATACGTTTGACCACAAATTTAGCACAGTAATCTGTCTTTGAATGGAAATTGCCCTGAATTACGTTAATTTGCGAATAAATTCAATCTGGTAAACATATGACCGATCAGCAAAATAAGCCTAAAAACCGGACCGGTTTAAACATTCTCTTCGGAGTTCTTTTTATAATTCTGGCGGCGGCCATCATCTACTTATACACCGAATTGACCGGTGAGCGGAAAGATGCTGCAGAAATGAAGGTGGCACTGGAGTTGCAGAAGGATAACCTGACCAAAGAACTGACCGAGCTGAACTCGTCGTTCACCAAGCTGAGGGGCGATAACGAGGTCATGAACCAGCGTTTGGAGCAGGAAAATCAGAAGATCCAGGACCTGCTGGCTATCAAGGCATCAAATGCGAAAAAAATCCAGATCTACGAAAAAGAGGTCACGAGTTTGCGTGGTGTGCTCCGCTCCTATATTATCCAGGTGGATTCGCTGAACTCGGCCAACCTCAAGTTGCGTGCTGAAAACAAGGACGTTAAACAGCGGTTCGATGAAGCAAAAACCACCAATAAGGCGTTGGAGGAAGTCAACAAAAACCTTCAGGGCAAGGTGGAGGCAGCAGCCGTGGTTAAAGCACTGAGTGTTGTTGCCGAGCCGATTGACAATGGCGGCACCGTTCAAAAAAAGATGAGGAAAGTACAGAAAATCAGGGTTTGCTTTAACCTCGGGGAAAATCCCGTGGCTAAAAAAGGCCCGAGAAAAATATTCATGTGCATTGCCAATCCTTCTCAGAGGATCATGGTAAAATCAGGTACCGAAACCTTTGCGCGCGATGGCAATCAGGTTCCTTACTCAGCTATGCGTGAAGTGGAATATGAAGGCTCCACGCTCGAAGTATGCATATTCTACGAAACCGGCCCCGACGAAATCGTTGCCGGCACCTATTATATCGATCTTTATATGGATGGTGCGGCGATCGGGACGACGAGCTTTTCTATAAAGTAGCTCGGCTGCGTAGTTTCGTTGTAAGGGACGGGGACCCCCGATAGAGCTGTCATCCCCGCGAAGGCGCAGCCGGAGGCGGGGACCCCGTCCCTTACCACGACATTCAACTAGATAGTCTTCAGCGATTTCCGATGAAACAGTAAGATCCAAAACACCCCACACGTGATCGCCGAATCCGCCAAATTGAAGATCGGCCTGAAAAAAGTGAACTGCTGACCGCCCCAGATGGGAACCCAGTGCGGCCAGGTGGTATCTATAATCGGGAAATATAACATGTCAACCACCGACCCCTGCAAAAACGGTGCATATCCGCCACCCTTCGGGAACATCTCCGCAATGCCGCTGCCCGGGATCATCGAATTATGGTAGGTCGACTCATTAAATATCAAACCGTAAAAAGCACTGTCAATGATATTCCCTGCAGCTCCTGCAGTTACCATTCCCAGCGCCAGGATAAAGCCGATCGGCATACCCTTTTTGATCATCTGATTGATAAAATACCCCAGGGCGACAACCGCCACCAAACGGAAAAGCGTCAGGGCAATCTTGCCCCACACACCGCCGAAAGTCACACCGAAAGCCATGCCCTTGTTCTCCACAAAATGCAGCTTGAACCAATTGCCGAACACCGGAATCGTTTCCCCGATCGACATATGCGTCTTCACCAGAATCTTGAAGATTTGGTCCAGAGCTAAAACGCTGATAACAAGTAGAATGACCTTAAATTTTGTGGACATAAATCTTTGATTGAGGTTTCGTGTCTCGTGTTTCGTGTCTCGTGTCTCGTGTCTTGCGAGTTGGACAGAGGGCTTTGTAAATTGTTACAAATTGGAGTTCCTGCGAAGTTTCGTGGTCAGGGACGGGGTCCGCCGAAGTTTCGTGGTCAGGGACGGGGTCCCCGCCTCCGGCTGCGCCTGCGCGGGGATGACAACTCTTCGAGACTGCCTCCTGCTCACTGCTCTCTGAAGACTGAGTACTGAGTACTACTTCTGCTCGTTCTTTGCCTCAATCGACAACGTGGCATGAGGAACCGCGCGAAGCCGCTCTTTCGAGATCAATTTGCCAGTCTGACGGCAAACGCCGTATGTTTTATTCTCGATACGCACCAGTGCAGCCTGCAAATGCTGGATAAACTGAGCCTGGCGCTGGGCCAGCTTGCCGACCTCCTCGCGCGAAAGCACCGTTGCACCCTCTTCCAAAACCTTGAAGGTAGGCGAAGTATCCTGCGTATCGTTACCGTCCTGATTAGCGAGTGTTTTCTTCAGCAAATCGAAATCCTTCTTGGCCTTGTCGATTTTATTGACAATCAGCTCTCTGAATTCCACCAATTCTTCGTCTGTATATCTTGTTCTTTCTTGCATGATTCCGATGTTTTTCGAAATATATAAATTTTTACTTGTAAAACGATTGCCTATATACGTGTGATTTGAATAAAAGTTTTCATTTCTTCATCCAAATCCACCTCTCTCGCCTCCTCACCTTTCAACTCCTCTGCCAGGCTGATGGAGGCAGCGAGGGTTTGGTTTGCAATAAACTCCCCGAAATGTTCCACCGCAGCGTTCAATCCCGGATGCTTCTGAATCAGTATCCTGATTTTATCAGTAACCTCAAATCCACTGTCCTTACGCATGTTCTGTATCCTGTTGATAAGTTCCCGTGCCAGACCCTCCTCAACCAGTTCCGGTGTCAAAGTAATGTCCAGTGCTACCGTCAGATTTCCGTCGTTCGCAACCAGCCAGCCCGGAATATCTTCCGATAATATCTCCACCTCACTCAGCAACAGTTCACTGGGGCCATCCGCCAGGTTAAGCAGATAACGGCCATCCTTTTCAATTAAAGCGATATCCGCCTGATCAAACTTCCCGATCAGCTCACTCACTTCTTTCATCTGCTTGCCGAACTTCTTGCCCAACAACTTGAAATTTGCCTTGATCTTCTTCACCAGAATCCCCGAAGTGTCATCCAGATACTGGATCTCCTTAACGTTGATCTCGGTCTTAATAATGTCAGATATGGTACGCAGTTGATTCTCAAATCGATCACTCAAAACCGGCAACATAATCTTTGTCAGCGGCTGCCTTACCTTGATATTCACTTTCCGCCTCAGGCCAAGTACCAGCGATGAAACCCGCTGTGCCAAGGCCATGCGCTCTTCCAGCTCTGTATCGATAGCCGAATGATTGGCAGTCGGGAAGTTTACCAGATGCACCGATTCGGCCATATTACGGCCAGTTGATGCGTTCAGGTCGAGGAACAAACGGTCAGTGTAGAACGGAATGATCGGCGATGCGAGTCGCGCAACAGTTTCCAGACAGGTATATAACGTCTGGTAAGCCGATATCTTATCTGAATCGTAATCGCCACCCCAGAAACGCTTGCGGCTCAAACGCACGTACCAGTTGCTCAGGTTTTCCAGAACAAAATCCTGGATCGCCCGTGCAGCGCGGGTAGGAGAGTAGTCCTCAAGCTCCGTATCCACCTCATGAATCAGACTGTTCAATAGCGATAATATCCAGCGGTCGAGTTCCGGACGATCCTCCATCGGGATTTCCGGCTCGGCATAATGGAAATTATCCACGTTCGCATAAAGCGAGAAAAATGCATACGTATTATATAGCGTACCAAAAAACTTCCGTCTAACCTCATCAATGCCTGCCAGGTCGAACTTCAGATTGTCCCAGGGCGGCGAATTCGTTACCAGGTACCAGCGCAGCGGATCCGATCCGTAATTCGTGATCACTTCAAACGGGTCCACACTGTTGCCCAAACGCTTCGACATCTTATTACCATCCTTATCAAGAACTAATCCGTTCGATACCAGGTTCTTGAACGATACCGAATCAAAAAGCATTACCGCGATGGCATGCAGCGTAAAAAACCATCCTCGCGTCTGGTCAACCCCCTCAGCGATAAAATCAGCCGGGAAAAAATGATCCAGATCATCCTTATGCTCAAACGGATAGTGCAACTGCGCAAACGGCATTGCGCCCGAATCAAACCACACATCAATCAGGTCAGGCTCGCGGAACATCTTGTTGCCGGTGGCCGAAACCAGGTAAATATCATCCACATACGGCCGGTGCAGATCGAGCAGCGAATAATTTTTCTCCGTATTGTTTCCTTCGATAAAATCCGCCAGCGGGTTAGCTGCCATGTAACCTGCCGCCACCGACTTGTCAATTTCCCCTTTCAGTTCAGCAACCGATCCTATGCAGATACGCTCCGTGCCATTTTCCGTTGCCCAGATCGGCAGCGGCGTGCCCCAGTAACGGCTCCGCGAAAGGTTCCAGTCGACGAGGTTCTCCAGCCAGTTGCCGAAACGCCCGGTTCCCGTGGATTCCGGTTTCCAGTTGATGGTTTTATTCAGATCGATCATCCTGTCCTTCACCGCCGTGGTCTTGATAAACCAGCTGTCCAGCGGGTAATATAGGATCGGCTTGTCGGTCCGCCAGCAGTGCGGATAAGTATGCACATGCTTCTCAATGCGGAACGCTTTGCCCTGCTGCTTCAGCATCACACAGATTTCCACGTCCACCGATTCAGCGCCTGCTGCAAGCGTATCATCATAATCATTCTTCACATACTTACCCGCGAAAGCTGCGTAAGTATCTTCATTCACAAAGTTTTTTACATATTCCTTATCCAGATTCGCGACCGGGAAAAAGCGACCCTTCCTGTCCACCAGAGGCTGCGTTTTGTTGTCGGCATCAAGCACCAGCATCGGCACAATGCCATTCTGCTTACCCACCCGGTCATCGTCTGCACCGAATGTGGGGGCGATATGAACGATTCCCGTGCCATCCTCGATGGTCACAAAATCACCCGTGATCACCCGGAAAGCATCGCCATTCGGCCGCACCCAGTTGATCAGCTGATGATAACGGATACCTTCCAGCTCCCTGCCCGAGAATTCCGCCACGATCTCAAATGGATGCTTGGCTGCATCGAAATAATTCTTAACCAGCTCCTTAGCCAGTATAACCTGGATCGGCTCATTCGAATACGGATTTACCGTCTCCACCAGCACATAACGTATATCCGGACCCACGCACAACGCCGTATTCGACGGCAGAGTCCACGGAGTCGTTGTCCAGGCCATGAAGAAGAGTGACGGGTGACGAGTGACAGGTGACTGGTTTTCAGTTCTTCCGTCACCTGTCACCATGTCACCTGTCACAATTCTATGTACATCAGCATCCAGCACTTGAAAAAGCGCCGTCACCGTCGTATCCTTCACATCCCGATAACATCCCGGCTGATTCAGCTCATGGGAGCTCAAACCCGTTCCGGCGGCCGGCGAGAAAGGCTGAATGGTATAGCCCTTATAGATTAATCCCTTATTGTAGAATTCTTTAAGTATCCACCAGAGGGTCTCGATATAGCGATTGTCGTACGTGATATACGGATGTTCCATATCCACCCAGTAACCCATTTTGTGAGTCAGGTCCTCCCATTGCGTGGTATATTTCATCACCTCACGCCTGCAGGCCTCATTGTAATCCGATACGCTGATGGTTTTTCCGATATCATCCTTCGTGATGCCCAGCATTTTCTCTACGCCCAGCTCAACCGGCAGACCGTGAGTATCCCATCCGGCCTTACGAAGTACGCGGTAACCCTTGGCAGTTTTATAGCGGCAGAAAATATCCTTGATAGCTCGCGCCATCACGTGATGAATACCCGGCAAGCCGTTGGCCGACGGGGGACCTTCGTAGAATTTAAAATCAGGATAACCCTCGCGAATCTCAAGGCTTTTGCGGAACGTATCGTTCTTCAGCCAGTAATCAGTCATCTCCAGGTTTATGCCCGGAAGATCCAGCTGCCGATATTCAGGAAACTTCTTACTCACAATAACATTGCTTTAAAAAAAAGTGCACAAAGTTACAAAAATATGGAAGACGGCAGATGGCACAAGGCAAAAATTATCAATAGCCGCGGGTTTCAACCCGGGGTTCGCTTCAGTCGGCAGTTTTCAGTCTTCAGTCTTCAGAAATGACCATCGGAGAGTTGTCATCCTCGTGCAGGCGGAGCCGGAAACGGGGACCCCGTCCCTTACCGCGAAATTCAGCAATAGAATGTTCATCCTTTGCAATGTGCCCCCGCAAAAGCGTTCTTACAGAATGCATCCTACATACGCAACCTTTTTCTGTCATTCCTGCGAAAGCAGGAACCTCCAAACCGGCACCACCTCAATTTTTCCCCGATCGGTTTCAATCTGATCTGCTTCATTCCTGGTGATAATAGTTCCGCCATTCAAACCCAGCTCCGACATAGCCAGTTTCAGCGACTGGATTTCGCGCTGTCGGGTAGCAGGATTCTCCATCGATTCCGACACTTGAAACAACTCTTTTCCCCCTGCATCATTGATCATTAAGAAATCAACCTCGGTACCTCTTTCGGTCCGGTAATAGAACAATTTCCCGTTTAACCGGCGCAAAGCGATAAAGACCAGATTCTCCAGAAGATGTCCGGAGTTAATCAGTATACCTGAAGATATCGAATGGATAAAGGCATGATCTATGGCATAGATTTTTTTAGGATTAGCATTTGATTTACTGAATGATGCATCGTAAAGCCGCACTGTGAAAAGGAAATATGCGTCGTCAAGCCACATCAGGTAATCTGCGACAGAACTTTTAGGGACCTTATGTCCCATTGACTTTAAAAAATTAGTCAGATTATTCAATGTATACAGCGATGATGCACTGTCTATCAAGCGCCTGGCGAGATCGACAATTGCCCTCGGATGCGGAATGTCATATCGTTCTATCAGATCGCGAAACAAGATAGAATTCAAGTATTCCTGATGAATTTTAACCCGCAAAAACTTATCGGCATCAATGACTTCAGGAAAGCCCCCGCAGTTCCAGTACGACTCAAAAGCGTGCTGAATCTCCAGTTTATTCTGAACCGAAAAAGGGGGATTGCTTGGCAGACCCCGAAAATTGAGATATTCTCTGAAAGAAAAGGGAAATAATTCCCAGGAAAGTGCCCGGCCACGCATTTCGGTGGCGATTTCTTTCGATAGCATATTGGCCGAAGAACCAGTGATGTAAACCTCGCAATTTTCGGTTCTCATCAATCTGTCGATAAATGATTCCCAACCGGTTACAGCTTGAATTTCATCGAAAAAGCAATAAATTTTTTCACGGTTTTTTTTATCCGGATATAACAAGAAATAGGCTTCCAGAACCTTGTCCAGCCCGGCAATTCTTAGATTTGCCAACCGGTCATCAAAAAAATTCAGATAAAGGATGTTTTCCCGGTTTATTCCATCCGATTTCAGACCTTCCAGTACCTGATGCATCAGGGTCGATTTTCCACAACGGCGCACCCCAATCAGAACGGTAGCCTTTTTGGGTATTACCGTTAGCTTCAAACTGCGCTTAGTACCTGTAAACCACGACTGCTCCTGGGCATCAAGTATGATTTCCTGTATTAACTGTACCATGGCAAATTAGTAAATCGGTGATAATTATTACCAATACAGTACAAAAGTAGTAATAAATATTGCCGATTACGTATAAAATCAGTAATTATTATTACCGATCAGATATCAATTGCCTCGGTTTGCAACCCGGGGTTCCAAATAGGGCAGATGGCAGAGGGCATAAGGCAGAAATTTGTAAAAAGAAATATTTTCAGGTTTTAAGTAAAGGAACAGGTACTCCCATACTTTTAACTTATTTCCTGAATCTTGTTACTAATTTCTGCCCTCTGCCCTCTGCCTTACTTAACAAGCCCTTGCGCTTGCAAAATCCGCGCAATATATTTCCCCAGAATATCGAACTCAAGATTGACGATGCTTCCTGGCTGAAAACAGTGAAAATTGGTCACCTGATGGGTGAATGGAATGATCGCCACCTGAAAGCTGTTATTTTGGGCATTCACCACCGTCAGACTCACGCCGTTCACGCATACTGATCCCTTCTCCACCACCATGTATCCGGGCTGTTCGCTGATTGGCACAAACTCAAAAGTATAGTACCAGCTGCCGTCAGCCTCCTCCACTTTCGTGCACGTAGCAGTCTGGTCCACATGCCCTTGCACGATATGCCCGTCGAGACGGCCATCCATCCGCATGCTCCGCTCCAGATTCACCTCATCGCCCAGCTGCAGCAGCCCGAGATTCGATTTCTCCAGCGTTTCCCGGATCGCCGTCACGGTATAGGTATTTTTCTCCTTCATCACCACCGTCAGGCACACCCCGTTATGCGACACGCTCTGATCGATTTTCAACTCATCAGTAAAACTACACGCCATGGTGATATGCAGGTTTTCCTGATCTTTCACCATACCAACCACTTTGGCCGTTTCTTCAACAATTCCCGAGAACATAATGAATGAATTTTGTACAAAGGTAGGATTTTCTGTTTAGTGACAAGTGACGATTGACGGGTGACGGGTGACGGGTGACGGGTGACGGGTGATGGGTGACAGGTGACCATCGGAGAGTTGTCATTCCCGCGAAGGCGGGAACC
>CAILAQ010000407.1 GCA_903832165.1 uncultured Bacteroidota bacterium
GGTTCCCGCCTTCGCGGGAATGACAACTCTATCGAGACTTACCTGATTTTTGAATTTCAGCATTCAAAACTGGCCTTCGAATCTCATCCATGGCCCTTGAATCTCTAACTTCTTATTCCAGCGTAATTTCCTTCTCTAAAACCCCGCCGCGGGTGGATAAAATTTTCACTTTTCCCTTGATTTTGTCTGTTTTGGAGGTGCGGACCGTAAATGTTGCGGAGGCTGTCTGATTTTGCCACAGGTGACCGGCATATCTGGTTTTATCAGAAGATTTAGGATCAACAATTTTGATTTTCGGCTGATCACCTTCCACCAGTTTTTTATCGAAATCCAATACTGCCTGATCTTCCCGAACAATTTTCACTCGCTGGGCCACGTCCAGTGCAGTAGGTATTCTGGCAGTATTTGTCCAGCTAACGGATATCACATAATCCACAGAATCCTTGTTAATTACCTCTTCACTAACTCCCTTTTGCCTTATGCCATCTGCCTTTTGCCTTTCCTTATTGCCCTCCTGCCCTTTTGCCCTCCTGCCTTCTGCAGCTCTGACAACCTTAACCGCTTTCCATTCCAGCGTCGGCAAATCGAGCGCCATTGCCACATTGAACATAGCCTGCTTCCTGATCCAGGGTTCAAGATGTTCCGGTGGCGGATTCTGGGCGAAAAATTTGGGGTTATAGCCACCGAGCTGAACAGGGCCGAGGAAAGGGTGCATGATGGTGGTCCATTCTTTAAAACCACGACCGCCATTTTCCTGATCATCCCAAAGCAGAATATCGAGTTCATCCTTTTTTCCATCATTGTTGAGATCGCCGTAAAGTCCACCGTTCCAGATTTCATCACCATACCAAATGGCTCCAAAATAGCTGTAACCAAAGTCGGGCCCATGACCGAAGAGAGGCTCTGGTTTGGCGCTGTCTCCGGTATAATCATTGACCGGATCCTTGGTATTATATTCATCGTAAACATCACCGGCCCAAGGATATCCCGTGATTTTCATTCCTAGGGTGTCATAATATTCGAGTAAATGACGGTCGGCATCATACATTCCTTTTGCAGAAAATTCTGTGGAGGGGCCGCGAAGATGCATTGGAACCCGTGTATCCATCGAGTTTACCACTGAAATATTCGGGTGGGAGATGATGAAACTGAACACCGCACGGGTTTCCGGCTCGCTGAGTGGATATTCACCGGCCCCGCTTTGTGTCCAGCCTCTGCCGGTAGCATCAAGACCTTCATCAGGGCGCCAGTTTTCAGGATAATTCCGATGGAGATCGAGTCCGCCGATGCCATCTTCATTGATTTTGCCGTCGCCATCATTGTCCCAGCCTTCGGAAGAGCTGGTCCATAAGCCTTTGCCTTTGGCTACACGTTTCATCAGCCTTCCTGACGGATCACGGGGGTCAGGTATCAGCGTTCCCTTTTCCAGATCCACCCATCGCATGGAAGATAAAATTCCATCCTTGTTGATGTCTTCACCCGGGTCCTCGTCGAGCAGTCCATCGTTGTCGCTATCGGCAGGATGCACTGTACTTCTGTTGCTTTGGGCGGTGTTCAAATATAGATTTGAGCCATCGGGATTATTTTCAGGCCTTATGTATATTGTCTTGGTATCTAGTAGGTTGGTGATTTTCGGATCGGTTCCGTAGTTTGAAAGGAGGTAATTGAGAAGCCACAAAGCTGATTCAGTTGCCGTGACTTCACCCGAATGCCGGCCGCCCTCGAAAAACGCTGCCGGCTTGTCGGTATCCTTGCCGGTCTTTTTATTGGTAAGAGTAACCTGGAGGATTGGCCGACCCTCAAAGCTATATCCAACTTCATAAATATCAATAAGGTCAGGATATTTTACCGCCCATTTTTTCATCCAGGCATAAACCACATCAACGGTATGATAACGATCCCAGGTGAGGGTTTCGCCGGCTTTATATTCGACTTCCTTATAGATGACCTGAGGGAAAACGCTTGCTCCGTGCCTGTAGCCTTTAACGGTATAATTCAGGGTGTCCTTATCGGATTCGGGCCAGGTGACGGTTGCTAGGGGACGTATCTGCGCAGAGGAACTTAATGGCAAGAGGGCAAGAAGGAGGATGGGGAGCAGGTGTTTCATAAGAGGATTCTGATAAAGCTGTCAGCTTTATAGAGCTGTCAGCTGATTTATACAAAGGAAAAATAGTAATTAAATCACTTATAATCAGGTGTTGAATAGCACTATCTAATAAAAAGGAATAACAGGTTAAATCACAGATATACAGTTGGATATAATTAGAGCTGACAGGTGATATTATTTCAGCTGTCAGGTTTTTCAATAAAATTCAGATTGATAAGTTGTTGCCAAATCCAATAGTATGAGACTAGTTTGTATTTGCCAAATAGTCAGAGACTTAATAAATTTTCAACTAGCAGACAGCTTTATAAAGCTGACAGCTTTACTTTACTTACTAAAACCGTTTATGCCGAAAGTAGTACCATCCAAATTTGAACCCAATCGTCACATGCGACAAAATAGTTGCCACCCAACCATAATGTCTTACCATGGAGTGAAACCGCTCCCGTAGGCTGATCCCGATATTCTGCTTCGAATGGCCCCCATCAAGGAATGCACACAGCACCAGTCGTGTATTGACTATGCCAGCTTGCGCCTTGAGCCTTGCGCCTTGAGCCTTAATCAGAGCTCTGAGTACCCAGTCAAAATCCGCCGAATGACTGTACTGCGGATCAAAGGGCTCTGCGATCTCCCGGCTAACGAGTATCGCCTGATGGCAGACGACCATGCCTTTTCTAAAGCTTTTCCAGGTGAGATTTTCCGGCGGCCGCAACCTCCTCAGACCCACCTCGTGGTACCCCGCATCCACAATCATGGCGTCACCATAATAAATGGAGGCCAGATTCCTGAAGTCAAGTTCGACACCTTGATCGGCCGGTAATGCCACTTTCCTTTCTGTGGCGGATTCAAATTCCCTGCCGGGATTGTTTCCACTAAATATTTTCTCTGTTGTTTCCGGAGAATAAATCTGGTCGCCGGCATTCATAAACCATACATAATCACCGGTAGCAGCAGACAGGCCTTTATTCATCGCATCATAAATCCCCTTGTCTGGTTCGCTAATCCAATAACTGATATGGTCGTTATACAAGCGCAGAATCTCCACAGTACCATCCGTTGAACCCCCATCTATCACAATATATTCAATATTGGGCCAGGTCTGCGATAGAATGCTGTTGATGGTTTTTTCGATCAGGCTCAGACCATTATAAACTACCGTAATTACCGAAACTACTTGTAGTCCGGCTTTTTTTACCGGCGATTGGCCACCCAGTCTTTGTCCGCCTTTCAAGGTCTCTTCCATCATATTCGGTTTGGATGGGAAATTAGTTAATTTCGCACAAACGCCTGATATGTTTTACGCTTTACTAAAAATACAACGCTTTGCGGAATCGGTCTACCAGGCTCTCATCAGCCTGATGCGGGTATTTTTTCGATTCCGCTTTCGCTCTGACCTTACCAAGATACATGCTTTCGGCAAGGAACTGGTCATTTTAGCTAATGGGCCATCGCTTAAGGCCGATCTGGAAAATTATCCGGCCTTCTTTATCGGTAAGCAGCTCTTATGCGTTAATCAGTTTGTGCTGAGCAATGAATATGATCGGCTTAAACCTCAGTATTACATCCTCCTTGATATTGGCTATTTCGCTGAAAAAACTATTCCTCGGGTGGCCGAAGTGCGTGAACTGATCAAGAAGGAACTGATCAGCAAGACCACCTGGCCGATCACCCTGTTTTGCCCGGCCGAGGGGCGTGGCAGCCTGTTCCACCGCGAACTGGTATCGTCTGGCATACCAATAACATTTGCTTTTATGAACCGGACTGTGGTTGATGGTGTTCGCTCAATCCGCCATTGGCTCTACCGCCGCCAGATGGGGATGCCACCACCTCAAAATGTTCTGATCGGTGCACTTATGGCCGGACTGGCATGCGATTTCAGCAGGATAGTTATTCTTGGAGCCGATCATTCATGGCATCAGGGACTGGAGATCGGTGAGGACGGAAAATTAGTATCAGCTGAAAACCATTTTTACGATAAAAAACCCTGGAAAGTGGCGATTCAGCATCCCGAAACACTCCAGAGAGCAACAATCCATGACTATTTCTTCAATCTCTACCGTACATTCCGAAGCTATCACCTGATTGAGGAATTTGCAAAATCCAGAAACGTGAAAATCATCAATGCCAGTTCGGTAACTTTCATTGATGCCTTCGATCGTAAAAAGCTGAGCGATTATCCCTGGGAAGTACGCTGACCGAGATAGATTCCTGCGAGGTCGAAATCCACCTGATCATCAATATCTATAGAATCCTTACGGCTCATGACATAGGCATATGCCCCTGAATTCAGGAATAGTGTCCTCTCTTCCATCATTCGCTGTATGCGGCAAAAATACAATGCGCCATTCAGCCGGTAATAGGCTGGCAACAGTTGCGATGGGGTTTTCTGAATGTTCTGGGGAATAAACCCTTCAAGCGACAGGCTCTCCGGTAATGTATTGCTCCACAAAGGCGAATGCTCAGATCTGCAGACAGATATTACAGCATCTGCCTTTATTCCCTCCAGCTGTTTTACTGCCTCACGGATATTCTGAGCGGTACGCAAGGGGGAGGTTGGCTGCAGACAGGCAACGTGGGTCCAGCTGGAATCACTATTAGCCTTTAACTCATTTATCGCATGGATCATGACATCCACTGTGGGCGTATCGTCCTGAGTGAGCTCATCGGGACGCATGAAAGGGACTTCAGCGCCAAACTGGGCAGCCATTACGGCAATTTCCCAACTGTCTGTGCTGACAACTACTTTAGCGAAAACTCCTGACTCGATCGCAGCTTCGATCGTCCATCCAATCAGCGGCTTACCGGCAATCAGCATCATGTTTTTTCCCGGAAGGCGCTTGCTGCCACCCCGTGCGGGTATTATCGCTATATATGGACTTTTATCATTCATTAAACAGTCGGTTAAAATCAAAATTTGCCCGCTCGTAATCTTCCGGCTTTCCGATATCCATCCAGAATTCCCGGATCGGGAACGAGAGAGTGGTCATGCCCCGTTCCACCGCCTGCTCAAACAGACCGGTCATATCCATCGGAAGACCTTTAGGAATCAGGTTCAGGGTTTCGGGTGTCAGGACGTAAATGCCAGCATTTACGTAAAATTGCTGAACAGGTTTTTCTTCGATCGAAACGATATTTTCCTTGTTCAGCCTCACAACGCCGTAAGGAACTTCCATACCATATTCCCTGATACACATGGTGGCATCCGAGGCGTTTTTCGTATGAAACTCCATCAGACTTTCGAAATCCACCAGGGTGAGAATATCAGCGTTCATCACAAAAAACGATTCATCCGGAGTACGATTAAGTAACCCCAGCGCTCCCGCTGTTCCCATCCGCTGTTTTTCTTCCAGATAGGTGATATCAACTCCCATGGTAAGTCCGTTTCCGAAATATTTCCGGATGATATCCGCCTTGTAATTCAAAGCAATCACAAATTTCGTATACCCCTGCTTTCTGAATCTGCCGATCACGGTTTCGAGTATCGGCTTTCCTCCCACTGGCAGCATGGGCTTGGGAGTATGGTCAGTTAATGGTTTTAACCTTGATCCTAATCCACCGGCCATTAAAACAACGGTATTCGGATGTTTCTCCTGCTTGATGAGCTGGTCGATTTCTGCCATACGGATTACATGGCCTTCATCATCCACCACAGGGATTTGAAAAACTTTCCGGCCGACTGCCAGCTCAATGACTTTCTCTTTTGGATCAGAAATCTTAACGGAGAGTGGCTGATGGTTAAATATATCTCGGATGGGATCACTCATTTCCATTCCTCTCAGCAAACCACGGCGTATATCCCCGTCAGTCAGTGTCCCGATCA
>CAILAQ010000408.1 GCA_903832165.1 uncultured Bacteroidota bacterium
ATACTCTTCGGGGTCTTCTGAGCTTTAAGGGTAATATGCCTTCCGTTCCGCTTGACGAGGTCGAGCCGGTTGAAACCATAATGAAGCGTTTCAAGACCGGCGCCATGTCATACGGATCCATCAGCAAGGAAGCTCACGAAGCGCTGGCCATAGCCATGAACACCATCGGCGGGCGCAGCAATACCGGTGAGGGCGGAGAGGATGCCGCACGCTTCAATACAAATAAGCGCAGCGCCATCAAGCAGGTAGCATCAGGCCGCTTTGGCGTCACCAATAATTATCTGGTCAATGCCGATGAGCTCCAGATAAAGGTCGCCCAGGGAGCCAAACCGGGCGAGGGCGGACAGCTGCCTGGTTTTAAAGTGAACGAAATCATTGCCGGACTTCGCCACTCCACGCCGGGCATCACGCTGATCTCACCGCCGCCGCATCACGATATCTATTCCATTGAAGACCTTGCCCAACTGATATATGACCTCAAAGTCACCAACCCGCGGGCAAAAGTCTCGGTAAAACTGGTGGCCGAAAATGGCGTGGGTACCATTGCTGCCGGTGTGGCCAAGGCCTTCTCCGACCTGATTACCATATCAGGCGCTGAGGGCGGCACTGGCGCCTCACCGGCCAGCTCCATAAAATATGCAGGGTTGCCAATAGAATTGGGTATTGCAGAGGCACAGCAAACCCTCGTCATGAATAACCTCCGGGGCCGTGTAAAGCTTCAGGTCGACGGGCAGCTGAAAACCGGCCGCGATGTGGTCATCCTCGGACTGCTGGGCGGCGAGGAGTTTGGCTTTGCCACCTCAGCCCTCATCACCATGGGATGTATCATGATGCGCAAGTGTCATCTGAATACCTGTCCCGCCGGCATCGCCACACAGGACGAAACGCTGCGCAAACGGTTCATCGGCAAGTCGCAGAATGTGATCAACTTCTTTCGCTTCATCGCCGAGGAGGTGCGCGAACATCTTGCCGAACTTGGATATGCAACCTTCGATGAGATCGTGGGCCGCTCCGACCTGCTGGAACAAAATCCCGCCGTGGGCAGCTGGAAAATGAAAAATGTCGATTTTTCACGTGTGCTCTATCAGCCTGCTGAGGCGGCAACAAACGATATCCGCTACACCTTCCCCAATATCAAGTCGATTGAGGATCATATGGATCATCAGCTGATAAAAGAAGCCGGAAAGGCCATCAAGAGCAAGGAAAAAGTGTGGCTTTCGCATACCATCAGCAATACCGACCGCACTACAGGCGCCATGCTTTCGGGTGAGATATCGCAGCGATACGGCGAGGAGGGTTTGCCGAACAATACCATCATGGCAAACTTCACCGGCACGGCGGGACAGAGCTTCGGCGCTTTCCTGGTGAAAGGCGTGAGCTTCCGGCTGGAGGGCCAGAGCAACGATTATATCGGTAAGGGATTATCGGGAGGACGCATCATCGTGGTGCCGCCGGAGGGATCAACCTTTAAGCCGGAAGAAAATATCATAATAGGAAATACCTCCTTCTATGGCGCAACCTCAGGCACTGCCTATATCCGCGGGGTAGCCGGCGAAAGGTTCTGTGTACGCAACTCAGGTGCCAGAACAGTGATAGAGGGTAGTGGCGACCATGCCTGCGAATACATGACCGGCGGAAGGGTAGTGGTCCTGGGCGCCACGGGCCGTAATTTTGCGGCAGGCATGAGCGGCGGCATCGCCTATGTGCTCGATCTGGAAGGAAATTTCGAATATTTCTGCAATAAAGGCCTCGTCGAGCTCGGTCCTGTTGAGGACAAGGCCGATGTGGTTGAACTGCAGGATATGATCAACAAGCACCTGCTCTACACACAGAGCGCACTGGCCGAAAAAGTCCTCACCAACTGGGATGAATATCTTCCGAAATTCGTGAAGGTGATCCCGTTTGAGTATAAAAAAGTTTTGGAGGAGATAAAACTTCGCGAGCTGGAAAGAAAATTGCAATTAACCGACGACGACTCTTTCCGCCACGAATAAAGAAGACAAGAGACAGAAGACAGGAGACACCCGAAACCTGATACCCGACACCCGATGATCCACCTCACCCCCAACCCCCTCTCCCGCGCTCGCTGCGCTGTCGCTCCACTCACGGGAGAGGGGGCGCTCCGAAGCTCACTCAGCACTAAATACCTGATACCCGACACCCGAAACCTGACACCCTATACCCCATGGCAGACCCAAAAGGATTTATCAAAATACGCCGCAAAGAGGCCGGCTATCGTCCGCTGAATGAGCGCATATACGATTACGGCGAAGTGGAGCAAACGCTCGACGAGAAGGATCGCATCGATCAGGCGGCACGATGCATGGATTGCGGAGTGCCATTCTGCCACTGGGGCTGTCCCGTTGGCAGCAAAGTACCCGAATGGCAGGATGCGGTGTATAAGGGCAACTGGAAGGGCGCTTACGACATTCTTCATTCAACCAACCCGTTTCCTGAATTCACCGGAAGGGTTTGCCCCGCGCCATGCGAAAAGGCCTGCGTGCTGGCTATCCATGATGAAACCGTTACCATACGCGAAAATGAATGTTCCACTGTGGAGCACGCTTTTAACCTCGGATATGTGCAGCCCCGTATACCGGCAGTGCGCACCGGGAAAAAGGTGGCCGTCATCGGTTCGGGCCCGGCCGGATTAACTGCTGCCTACCTGCTCAACCAGGCCGGGCACGAGCTGACCGTTTATGAGAAAAGCAGTGCCATCGGCGGATTGTTGCGCTATGGTATACCCGATTTTAAACTGAATAAAACCGTGATCGATCGCCGGCTCAAAATTTTTCAGGCCGAGGGAATACGTTTCCATATAGGGCAAACAGTGGGAAAGGACATAAAAGCTGAAAAGCTGCTGGCTGATTATGATGCCGTGGTACTTGCCACCGGAGCCGGACAGCCGCGCGATCTTCCGGCTGATGGCAGGGAGCTGAAGGGTGTCCACTATGCCATGGATTTTCTCACCCAGCAGAATCAGCGCGTTGCAGGAGAACTGGTGCCGGAGAAGGTGAGCATCACCGCCGTTGGCAAAAAGGTTTTAGTGATTGGCGGAGGCGATACAGGCTCCGATTGTGTGGGCACCGCTATACGGCAGAAGGCTCATTCAGTTACCCAGATAGAGATTCTGCCTATGCCGGCCGATACGCGGTCCGAAAATAATCCCTGGCCCTGGTGGCCCGAAACGTTGCGTACCTCAAGCTCGCACCTCGAGGGTTGCTCGCGTCGCTGGAGCCTTGCTACCAAAAGATTTACCGGCGAAAATGGATCTCTAAAGAAAGTAGAAATGGTTAGCGTGGAATGGAAAACCGATGCTGATGGACGCCCTGTGATGACCGAAATTCCCGGATCCGCCGAAATGGTGAGTGCCGACCTGGTCCTGCTGGCCATGGGATTCACCCAGCCGGTCCACAGCGGTTTGCTCGATACTCTGGGCGTGGAATATGATCAGCGCGGAAATGTTAAAGTGAATGCAAATAAGCAAACCTCCATAAATAAGGTCTTTGCCTGCGGTGATGCGGAGTCCGGTGCCAGTCTGGTAGTGCGTGCTATCGAGGCCGGAAAGACAGCAGCGGAGAAGGTTAATGAATTTCTGGGCGGATGAGATATATTCTATTTCTGCAATTATTCCCGAATGTATAATTTGTATCTTGTGGGCTAACAAAAGAACAAATACGGATCATGAAAGACCAGGATTATGCCGATAAGGCTATCCGGGAGGAGTTGCAGAAAGTCAGAGATGAATACAATCTCTTATATTCACTATACAATAAGGAGATTGCTGACCGTAAATTGGCCGAGGATCTGCTGGTGCTCCAGAACGACCACTTAACAAAGTTCAATCAGTTCTCTGTCGATTTAGCCATGCTTTCATCCAGGGAGAGTCTGGAAGGTCTGATCGTCAGTCGTCTGAAGGAAATCTCCGGTGCCAGGGTAGCTATGATTTCTACTTACGATGAGTCAAGTCGAACCATTTCCACAAACCGGGTAGAAACAGACCCGGGACTGCTGCGTTCCTTTCTGGCGCTGGTGGGCAGCGAGCATACTCACCGGTTTGAGATCAGTGACGACTTATACGTGAAAATGATCAAAGACGTATACAAGGTGGGAAAAAACATGCATGAAATCAGTCCCGGAAGTTTCCCAAAGCCATTGGCGATAGCTATACAGGCCTTGTTCGGTGTCGACCGGTTTATAGGACTTTCTTATGTGATAGAAGGAAAGTTATTTGGAACCACTCTCCTTGGGATGACCAAAGGAGTTCCTGATCCGCCCCGTCAGTTTATGGAAAGCCTGGTGTTCCTGGCGGCAGTCTCTTTACGGCGCAGGCAAGCCGAGGAGGCGCTCAGGAATAGTTATGATGTTCTCAATAAAATCACCGATCAGGTTCCAGGTGTCGTGTATCAGTACCGGTTGTATCCTGATGGACATTCGGCTTTTCCGATTTCAAGCGCCGGAATGTATGATATTTACGGGGTTACTCCGGAAGATGTTCGCGAAGATGCCTCGCCGGTTTTTACCCGTCTGCATCCTGATGATTTCCAGATGATCGCCGACACCATCGCGGAATCGGCGCGCAGTCAGACCTTTTATCACAGCGAGTTCAGAGTGATCCTGCCCGGTAAGGGGGTGCGCTGGCGTTCCTGCAATGCCAAGCCCTCACTGCTCGAGGATGGAAGTACGTTGTGGTATGGTATCATCACTGATATCACCGATCGTAAGCTTGTAGAGGAAGAACTGATTAAAGCCAAGGAAAAAGCGGAAGAGAGTGACCGGCTGAAATCCGCGTTTCTTGCCAATATCAGCCATGAAATCCGCACGCCGATGAACGGGATCCTGGGTTTTGCCGAATTGCTCAAGGAGCCCGGACTTACCGGGGCGGAGCAGCTGCAATATTTAGGGATCATTGAAAAGAGCGGCGACAGGATGCTTGGCATCATCAACAATATTATTGATATATCGAAGATCGAATCGGGCCAGATGAAAGTGATACTCACCGAGACGAATATCAACGAGCTGATTACCTACCTCTATGAATTCTTTATGCCCGAGGTGGAGAATAATGGAATGCAGATATTCATGCATCCCGGACTGCCTGCTCATTTAGCGATAATCACTACCGACCGCGAGAAACTCTATGCCATACTTGCCAATTTCGTAAAGAATGCGGTTAAATATGCTCACCAAGGCACCATAGAACTGGGCTATGAGAAACAAGACGGTCACCTGGAATTTTACGTGAAAGATAACGGTCCGGGCATTCCGGCCGACCGGCACCAAGCCATTTTTGAACGATTCGTGCAGGGCGATATTTCCGTCAAGCGGACCATTCAGGGCGCCGGCCTTGGCCTCTCCATCTCCAAAGCATACGCCGCAATGCTCGGCGGCAAAATCCGCGTCGAAAGCGAGCCCGGCAAAGGGGCGGCCTTCTTTCTGACGATACCGCATTAACTATTTGATTAATGGCTGGTATGTATTTGACCGGCATCAAATCCTGCTGCGATTTACCTCCTCTTAATAACTATTTTTAAAAAGGACGCCGGATTTTTCCATTTCATGAGGTTATCAGCATCTATATGCATTGGAAGCATTCGTATGATTCCGGGTTAATTGGCTAAAATCCAAAAAAGTCGGCCCCCAAATCATTAACATCAATTTTATGAAAGAAGAACAACCAAAGCTGGTGCTGAACAAAAGGACTGTTGCGCACCTGAACAATCTCGAGAGGCGTCAAGTCAGAGGAGGGGATGGAGACGGCACGGTCCTCAGTGATAATATCTGCGGAGGTACTGACAAAACAATTAAGTCAACGGAGGAAGCCAAGGATGATCTCCGCTTGCTTTTAGGCTCATTAAC
>CAILAQ010000409.1 GCA_903832165.1 uncultured Bacteroidota bacterium
AGCTCGTTTCCTAACAGTGTGTCGGGCTAACTTCAACCAGAACGGCAAATTGGGTCGCGAGGTTCTTTCATCCTCATAGGTATTTATTTATATTTACGCACGCCTCGTGGCGCACCAGAGAGCACCAGAGGTCCACAGAGAATATCTCCGTGGTTAAAAAAAATTTTCCTATGAAACCTACCCTGTTAATTATTTGCCTGATGGCAGCAGTCGGATCACTCACAGCGCAAACCGACATTAAACCTGAACTTTTCAAAGATCTCAGCTACCGGAATACCGGCGCATTCCGGACAGGCGCATGGATAGCCGATATCACAGCCCCGGTTAACCCCGATGCTGCCAATAAATACACATTCTACGTTGGCACCAGGGCGGGCGGCGTATGGAAAACAATCAACAACGGAACAACGTTTACCTGCATCACCGACACACTGGGAGTTACCTCGATCGGTGTGGTTGAAGTGGCTCCCGGCGATCCCAATACAGTATGGGTCGGAACCGGTGAAGCTTACAATGCCCGCTCATCTTACCCCGGTAACGGAATCTATGTTTCAAAGGATGCCGGTAAATCATGGACATCAAAAGGACTGAAGGATTCCCAGCACATAAACCGCATCCTCATTCATCCCACTAACGCGGACATCATTTACGTCGCCGTCATGGGCCATCTCTTCACCCCAAATGAAGAGCGCGGTGTATTCAAATCAACCGATGGCGGAAATACCTGGCAAAAAATACTCTATATAAATGATAAGATCGGGGTGATCGACCTGACCATGAATCACAAAAATCCGGATATCCTTTATGCAGCAACCTATGAGAAATCCCGTACTGCCTGGACATTTGAACCGGGCGGTCAAGGCAGCCGGATTTACAAAACCATCGACGGCGGAAAGAACTGGAAAAAACTGGAAAATGGATTACCAGGCGGAGATATCGGTCGAATTGGGATCGATATTCATCAGGGAAATCCAAAAATTTTATACGCAGCTATCCAGAACCTGAATCCCGACCCTGAATTCGACCCTAAAAATGCCCGAACAACCTCTGCAAACGTAGATGCAACCTATGATGCACTGATCGGCGGCGAAGTGTACCGGTCGGATGACGAAGGCGAATCGTGGAAGAAAATGTCTGATAAGAAAACCGATGTCAGCGGTAAAGCTGCCTATTCATTTAACCAGATATATGCCGATCCCGTTAATCCGGACAACGTATATATTCCCGGTGTATCGATGTTTTACTCATTCGACGGAGGAAAAACCTGGCCGATGGGTTGGCGTGGCAGAGACCGCTTCCAAAGCAATTTCGGTGATGTGCGATGCTTCTGGATCGACCCGGCCGATCCGCGGCATATGATGCTTGGCAGCGATGGCGGCATATACGCTACCTGGGATGGCGGTCGGACCATGAACCATTTCTCACATCTGCCCACCGGTGAAATCTACGACGTTGAACCCGACAATTCCAAACCATACAATGTTTACATAGGCCTGCAGGACCACGAAACATGGAAAGGTCCGAGCAACAGCTGGTCGGGAGCCGTAGGTTTCGAAGAATGGGTAGTCACAGGTGAAGCTGACGGAATGTACACAAAAGTTGATCCTGAGAACAACCGCTGGCTTTATTATACCGGCCAGTTTGGACTACATCACCGTGTTGACCAGCTTAACGGCACCCGTGTTGATATTTCGCCAAAGGCCGCCAAGGGTGAGGCTCCATATCGGAATGCCTGGGTCACCCCACTTGAATTATCACCAAAAAATCCGGCAATCATTTATACCGGAGGGCAATTTCTTCTTCGATCAATCGACCGTGGCGACACCTGGGAAAAGATCAGTCCCGATCTGACCACCAACGATCCGGCCAAAATAAACGGCAAGGGTCATATGCAGTTCTGTACCATCACAGCGATATCTGAGTCACCTGTCAAATCCGGAGTTATCTGGGTGGGCACCGATGACGGGCGGGTTCATCTGACCCGGAACTATGGATCAACCTGGGAAGAATTTACCGATGCCCTTTTTAACGTTGGCGCTCCCAAAAACATGTATGTCAGCCGTATTGTGGCATCTGCATACGATGCCGGTACTGCTTATATCGCAAAAACCGGCTTCAGGGATGACGTTTTTAAACCATTCGTATACAAAAGCACCGATTTTGGAAAAACATGGGAAGCCATAACCAACGGTCTGCCTGATGCCCCGGTATCGGCGATTTGCGAAGATCCAGGCAGTGCAGACGTACTTTATCTCGGAAGCGACAAAGGGGTTTATGTGAGCTTTAACAAGGGCAAATCATGGACTTCCTATCGTTTGAACATGCCGCCGGTTCCCATTACCGACCTTGCCGTTCATCCACGGGATAAGGACCTCGTGGTGGGCAGTTATGGCAGGGGGTTATGGATTACCGATGTATCCCATCTGGGCGAATTAAGAGACAGCATACTGAATAAGCAATTCTACCTGTTCAATATCAAACCAAAACCGCAATTCAACTACTCCGACAGGTCCGGCTGGGGAAATTATCATCTGACCGGCGACAATAATCTCTATGTTCCCAATGAGACCAATGGCCTGGAGGTATATTATTATCTGAAAAATGTCGAGGAAAAGGATCTTGTTTATCTGCGGATAACCGACCAGAATGATAAAAATACGGATATCAAAGTTTCGAAAGATACGGGTCTGCACCATCAGTATTTAAGAACCGAGCGCATGGCTCCGGGCAATTACAAGGTTAGTCTGCTGGTTGGCAAGAACCGGGTGACGAAGCCGGCTGTAGTAACTGAAAGTCCGGTGTGGCCGGTAGGGTTCATTTCGCCGGGCACGGCACGATAAAACAAAATCTCCACAGATGGCAGTAGATTACACAGATGGCTCTGAGTTTATCTGTGACATCTGTGTCATCTGTGGATAGTTTAAAAAAACGATGTTGATATGAAGCCCTTATTGCAGTTGTGCTCTAATTTCCGGTTGTTAATCCTATTCAGCCTATGTATTTTGGCGTTTGGATTTCAGCAACAAACAGATTCCAGACAGGCCTGGCCGGTGCGTTATTCCGCCTCTTATGGTTTTGAATTGATGGCGGATCATAATGGGGTAATTATCGTGGCCTCGGTTGACAGCACGACTGCTGCCTACCAACTGGGCGTGAAGCCGGGAATGGAGCTGATTGGATGGAATACGCTCCCGCTGAAAAGGAAGCTGGATTCGATGAAAGTCAGGAAGTACATGAAAAATTTTCCCGGGATGACTCAGGAGAAAATAAAACTTGTATTGCTCACCCGCGGAAAGCCGGGAGAATCAGCTGAGGCATTTTTTATGACATCAACCGGCAATAACCGAGGAATAAGACTGACTGCAAAAAATTAGAGAGCCGATATCAACTGCATAGCCTGTTCCATCTGCCAGGTAGGTGTCGACGTTGCTCCGCAGATCCCGATACTGTTACCTTCCTGAAACCAGTCGGGATTTATTTCCTGGACCCCGGAGATCTTGTAACTCCGGGAATTCACCTCACGACATGATTCAAAAAGCACCTTTCCGTTGCTGGATTCAACACCGGAAATAAATACGATAACGTCGTGCCTGCGGCAGAAGCTCTGCATTTCCTCTTTCCTGCCTGAAACCTGACGGCAAACAGTATCCTTGAGCAGCACACTGATACCGGCGTTCTCGAGCTTTTGCCTGATATCATAAAGCTTGTCTATACTCATGGTAGTTTGACTGTACAAAGTGATACTCTTAGGTAAAGTGTCCAGATCAAGCTCCTCAATATCTTTAAACACGACGCCATTCCCGTTCAGGTGTCCCATTAAACCGACTACCTCCGGATGATTTGCCTTGCCATATATCAGAATAAAATCTCCCTCGAGCTCAGAATTCTTGATCCGGTCCTGAAGTTTCAGCACTATCGGGCAGGTGGCATCAAGAATTTCGTTTCCGTTCCTTCGTAAGAGCTCATAAGTTTCAGGTGGCTCTCCATGGGCCCGGATAAGAACCTTTTGACCGTAAATATTCAGGAGCTCATCATGCGACAACGTGATCATTCCCATATCCTGAAGGCGCTTTACTTCAACGTCATTATGCACAATCTGACCCAGGCAGTAAAGTTTCCCGTCTGTTTTAAGGATCTCGAGCGCCCTTTTTATTGCTTTAACAACCCCAAAGCAAAATCCTGAGCGGGGATCAATTTCTACTTTCAGATTCATGGACATGGTTCAAAGATAATTGATAACTCATAACAAAGGTATCGGGTTGCAGGTTGCAGGTTTCAGGTTGGTTTAGCTTTTTGCGTTTTTGTTTTGGGGATTTTGAAAAAAATCTATCTTTGCACCGCAATTGTCCTGTGGTGTAATAGGCAACACGTCTGATTCTGGATCAGAAGAGTCTAGGTTCGAGCCCTAGCAGGACAACAAATTTTTAGAGCTGCCATCCTTTCTTTAAAGTTGGCAGCTCTTTTTTATTATCGTTACCTAAGACCAA
>CAILAQ010000410.1 GCA_903832165.1 uncultured Bacteroidota bacterium
TGACTTTCCGATATAAATTATTAATCTCTTTGTGGCTGATATTAAGGTTTTTACAGATACCCGGATAAATGCAACTGGGCTTTTTGCAATGCAAGCAGACCGTTTTGTTATAGGGTTCCATCCCGTACATGTTCGCTGACGGTCCGCCAATATCTGACAGGTAACCTTTAAATCCAGGCATTATGGTAATCGACTCAACTTCTTTGGTTATTGATTTCAGGCTTCGGCTGGAAATGTGTTTCCCCTGATGTGCGGAAATAGTGCAGAATGCACATCCTCCAAAGCAGCCTCTGTGAACATTGACAGAAAACCGAATCATCTCAAAGGCCGGAATCAAAGGCTTCTTCCAATAACGGGGATGCGGCAGGCGGGTAAATGGTAAATCATGAAAATTATCCAGTTCTGCTGAAGTTGCCGGTGGATAAGGTGGATTGATGACAACTGAGGTATTACCATGAGGTTGTAATATTCTTGCTGAGGCCAGCGTGTTTGACTCCTCTTCAATAATTTTGAAATCTTTGGCAAAGCTCTCTTTGCTTTTTAGTGATTCACTGAAAGAACTGAGAAAAATGGTTTTTCTGTCGGGCCAATCAGGAATTGATGCATCATTTGGTAGAGAATATCCAATCTGAGGAGTCTGTTGCAATTCCAACGGTGAAGCACCATTATTAATCTTTCTTGCAAGCTCAGTGACCGGCTTTTCACCGTTCCCGAAAACCAGGTAATCAATGCCGCTTTGGTAGAGAATGGAAGGTTTTAACTCATCATCCCAAAAGTCATAATGAGTGAGCCTGCGCAAAGACGCCTCAATTCCACCCGCGACAATAATGCAATCCGGATACAATTTTCTTAGAATTCCTGAATAAACTGTAACCGCCCGGTCTGGTCTGAATCCCGATTGGTTTCCAACGGAATATGCATCATTCGACCGCATGCGACGATTGGCAGTATAATGGTTTATCATTGAATCCATGTTGCCGGCAGCAACTCCGAAGAACAACCTCGGCTTGCCTAATTTTTTAAAATCACGTAGGTCATCTCTCCAGTTTGGCTGGGGCAGAATAGCAACTTTATAGCCTTCGCGCTCCAGAATCCGGCCAATCACTGGAATTCCGAAGGAGGGATGATCAACATAGGCATCACCTGTAATTAATATGATATCCAGTTGATTCCATTCCCGCTCTTTAACCTCCTTCATCGAAATGGGCAGCCAGCTTTTTAAATCATATTGAACCGGATAATAGGAATTGCTATAATCCATGCTTCAGAGTTTGGTTTTCCAGAAGAGAACTGTCCCCATAACTTAAGAATCGGAAATTATTAGCCAATGCAAAATCATAAATTTCACGCCATCTGTCGCCAATTAATGCAGATACAAGGAGCAAAAGAGTGCTGGATGGTTGGTGAAAATTGGTTATCAGTCGGTTAACCAGCCTGAACTTGTATCCGGGAACTATGATAAGCTTGGTAGTAAATTGAATTTCATCGATGTTGTTAACATTTAGAAATCTGATGATTGCATTTAATGATTCGAAAAAGTCAAAAACCTGTACCTCCTGGTATGCTTCCCATTGATCTACTGATAATTGAGATGGACTAATTTCCGGGTTTCTGATTATCTTCTGTCCAATCCAAAAGAGGCTTTCGAGAGAACGAAGGCTGGTTGTTCCGACAACAGTCAATTTGTCGGGAGCTGTGTTCAACAGGTTTTGAATAGTTGATTTCTGAATGATCACCGTTTCTGCATGCATACTGTGTCCTCCGATCGTTTCTGATTTTACAGGGATAAAAGTCCCTGAACCGACATGCAGTGTGATTGAGTCGAAGCCGATATTTCTTTGTTTCAGACTGTCCAGAAGTTCTGGAGTAAAGTGTAACCCGGCGGTTGGAGCTGCAACGGATCCATCGAAATTGGCATAAATAGTTTGGTAGCTGGTTTTGTCCTTTTCATTCGATTCCCGTCTGAGATATGGGGGTATAGGCGTTTTTCCGAACAAATCCAATATTCGGGCGAAAGGAATGCTCTCGGGCGACCAGCTTAATCTTATGTGCCCTTTATCGTTTTTGTCCACATATTCTGCAGATAACCTGATGGTTACGGTTTTATCCTCCACGATTCTGACTAAAGGTTCGCCTTTCCATTTCTTTTGATTGCCTATAATAGTTTTCCACTCGCAAACTCCTTGCTGACTAAAGATGGAGGCATATGTTAAAGGTAACATGGGTTCCAGTAAAAAAATCTCGATTGGTGCGCCTGTTGTCTTATGGAATTCGAGGCGCGCAGGAATTACTTTTGTATTATTCCAGATCAGAGTTGAATCA
>CAILAQ010000411.1 GCA_903832165.1 uncultured Bacteroidota bacterium
AAATTCTACACCCGACACCCGACACCCCATACCCCATACCCCATACCCGTTATTCTATTATCTTTGTATAAAACCAACCTCACATGACAACAAACACCATTCATCCATCCAAAATATATCAGTTTATTCTGATTGGTGTGATCCTTTTATTAGCCTGGGTGCTTTGGAAACAATTAAGCTTTCTGTTTCCCTCCCTGCTTGGGGCCATTGCGCTCTATATCCTGCTGAAGGATCCGATGTTATTCATGATGAAGAAGTGGAATATGAAAGATTGGATAGCTGCTTCGCTCTTGATGCTGGCTACACTGATAATCATTGTTGTTCCCTCGTTTTTTCTTATCCGGATGGTTATCTTCAGATTGGAGCCATTACTTTCTACCCCGGATTTTTTAACAGAAATATTTAACCAAATTAACACTTATCTGCATGATGAGCTTGGACTGGCTATAATAACTCAGGAATCCCTGATGAAGATAAGCGGTCAGCTCACTCAATTTGTAAAGGAAATTCTTAGCGGCACCTTACGACAGGTGGCGATACTGATCTTCATGTATCTGCTACTCTTCTTTATTATGATAAATGGGCGCAAGCTTGAGGTATTCCTGCGGCGCAACCTGCCATTCAGCCATGAGAACAGGGGTAAAGTTTTGGATGAGGTTACCATTATGGTCAGGAGCAATGCGATAACCATTCCGTTGGTAGCACTTTTGCAGGGTTCTGTGGCTATGCTCGGTTATTTTATTTTCGGATTGAGAGAGGCTCTTTTGTTAGGGGTGCTAACCATGATTTCCTCCATGATTCCTATGATCGGTGCGCTTCTTGTATACTTGCCGGTCGTGATCTATACGCTGGCAACAGCGCCGCTTACCGCCGGCATCGGACTTGGCTTGTGGTGTTTCTTGCTGGTCGGATTTGTGGATAATATTGCACGGTTCATGCTCCAGAAAAAACTTGCAGGTGTTCATCCGATCATTACTGTTCTCGGAGTGATTGTCGGGACCAAGCTGTTTGGATTGATCGGATTGATATTCGGACCGTTAACGATAACATTGTTTGTTGTACTGATTAAGATATATTTTAATGAATTCGGGCATTTGTCGACTCCCCGGAGGCCAACTATCCAGAAGTAAACGATTAAAATCGCAATCTATGGCATATGATGAGTTTTTGTCGGAGCGAATCCAGCGCTGGTACGATGAAAAACGCGTACCGTATTTTGGTAAAAAGATGTTCGGCGGAATCTGTTATCTCGTTAATGATAAGATGTGTGCCGGGGTACTTAAGCAGGACCTGATGGTTCGTATCGATCCGATAATCAATGATGAACAGTTGATGAAATCGGGTGCCCGTCCGATGGATTTCACAGGAAAGTCGATGAAGGGATTTATCCTTGTCGATCCATTGCATGTTGATATGGATGAAGATCTTGAGTATTGGTTAACCCTGGCGCTTGAGTTTAATCCGAGAGCCAAAGCAAGCAAAAAATAGTTATGCAGGAATTAATGTTTCAAATCCGTAAAGGACTGATGCTGCTGATCGTAATGCTTCCTTTCCTCTTGTTGAAACCAGTATTTTGCCAGCAGCCGTCGTATCCGTTTAAGAGCTTTACCGAGTTTCGTTCGGGTGTGGATCAAATTGCAAAAATCGCAGATGTGGTTGAAAGGGAAAAGCAGATTAGTAGTTTGTGGGGAAAGTTGAAATCAGATAACCAGATTCCTTATCGTATAGGAGATTCAGTGGCTTTCCTTTATAGGGGAACTGCGAAGAAAGTTTCCTGGTCGGGCGATTTCAGCGGCTGGAGACCCGGACAGCCGGAATACACCGGAGTTCGTTGCGGCCTGTCGGACATATGGATAGCGGTGCATAAATTTCCAACGGATGCACGGCTTGATTACAAGATCGTTGCAGATGACAATTGGATACTTGATCCCGATAATCCTTACCATCAGATGAGCGGCATGGGGCAGAATTCTGAGCTTCATATGCCAGGCTGGAAGTTTCCTGATGAAACAGAGCTGAGTCAGGATGTGATCCGCGGCTCTCTTTCGGAAAACAGTTTGATCAAGAGTGAAAAATTGGGTTATAGTATTAATTATAAAGTGTATACGCCATATAATTACGCCAAAAGTGAAAGTCTGCCTGTGGTTTATGTTACGGATGGTCACGAATACGCTGACGATGAAAAGGGTGCCATGATCACTATTCTGGATAACCTGATCTACGCTGGCGAGATGAAGCCTGTCATTGCGATTTTCATAGATCCGAGGGAGCCGGGCAATGAGAAGAACAACCGCCGGATGCAGGAGTATGTATGCAATCAAAAATTCGCTGATTTTGTAGGGGATGAGCTGATTCCACTGATAGATCACACCTATAAAACTCATGCATGTCCTGATGACCGGGTGATTCTTGGGACTTCTCTCGGAGGTATGAATTCAGCCTGGTTTGGGGCGGTAAGACTCAAGGATTTTCATTTGCTGGGGATCAATTCTCCGGCTTTTAATAAGCAGGTGATTGAGAAATTCGGGGGACTCGACTGGTTTCCTTTGCGTGTATATATGACCACCGGTGTGATTAATGATACACAAAAACAGGCACTTGAAATGAAGGTGATCCTCGAAAAAAATAAGGTCGAGTTCGTTTATAAGGAGGTCAATGAAGGCCATTCGTGGGGGAACTGGCGCGCCCAGCTGGCCGATATGATGCGGTGGTTTTTTCCGATGTGATCAGAAGGCCCAAAAGTTATTATCTGTCCAGATTTTTTCTTTAAGTTCCTGATCGAGCTGAAAAAGTAATTTGTGGTGACCGCGTTCCCAATCAGACAGCCATTGGTAAAACATTTTTTCCTCCGGATCCGATGCATTTTTGGACCGCTCCGAGTATACATTGATGGCCCGGTTTTCCATGTCAATTGCCAGGGAGATAGCCGCAGCCTCATAACTTATTGCTGAAACTCTGTCTGAAATGGTTTTCGTTATTACTTTTTCGGTTACTGAATAGGTGCCATGGTCAATTCCTGGTACAAAATTGAATTTGCCTTTTTTTTCGAAATGGAG
>CAILAQ010000412.1 GCA_903832165.1 uncultured Bacteroidota bacterium
CTAAAATGATGGATTCTCGGACAGAGAGGTCCTTCATTTTTTCAGTTGCATTCTGATTTCCGAAGAAAACTTTCTGCATGATCCTGATGGCATATATGGTTCCGGCTATCAGACCGACAGAAGCTATGGAAGCAAAAACAACATTAGACTTAAAGGTACCAACGAGGATCAGGAATTCCGCAATAAAATTCCCCATTCCCGGAAGTCCGAGTGAGGCCATCACAAAGATCAGCCCTGCGCTTCCGAGCATCGGAACCTGAGTCCATAACCCACCCATTTCCGTGAGTTCCCGTGTTTTCATCCGCTCCGCCAGTATACCGGCAATCACAAACAGTGCCCCGGTACTTACTCCGTGTGCAATGATCTGCATGATCACTCCCTGATACGCCAGCTCGTTTACCGCGAATACACCAAGTACGATGAACCCCATATGGTTTACGCTGGAATAAGCGACCAGCCGCTTGAGATCAGTCTGGGCAAAGGCCAGCTTGGCTCCGTAGAGTATCCCCACGATACCGAGTATCATTCCTATGGGAGCAAAAGATTCCACTGCCTTCGGGAATATGGGTATCACAAAGCGAAGCAATCCGTAGGCGGCGGTCTTCGACATGACTGAGGAGAGAATCAGTGTGCCCGCCATCGGAGCTTCGGTATAAGTATCCGGCAGCCAGCTGTGAAAAGGAACTACCGGTAATTTTACGAGGAATGCCGCCAGAAAACCGAGCATCAGCAGCATCTCCATGGAAGCTGTCATTTGAGTACCGATCAATTGCTGATAATCAAAGGTATAGATACCTGTATTGCTGCCATGCACGAGATAAAGGCCCAGAATGGCCAGAAACATGAGCAAACCACTGGCCTGGGTGAAAAGAAAGAATTTATAGGAAGCGTAAACCCGTTTTTCGTTGCCCCAGATACCGATCAGGAAATACATCGGGATAAGCATGACTTCCCAGAAAAAGTAAAAGAGGAAGAGGTCCATTGACAGGAATACACCGGTTATTCCGGCCAGAATCCAGAGAATATTAAAATGAAAAAATCCGGATTTCACCTGCATCTCTTTCCAGGAAACAAGAACGGCGATCAGACCAACGAAGAACGTGAGAAACAGCATCAGCATAGTCAGTCCATCCATGGCCAGATGAAAACTGATGCCGAACCGGGGAATCCAGTCGGTATTGTATTCAATGATCCAGTGTTTACCGGCACTCAATCCTTCACGGGCAAAGAAGGTGAGGAGGATAATAGTATCCAGCAGAATGGTGCCCAGTGAAATATAGCGTGGAAGGAGGGTGCTCCATTTACCTGCAATCCATGCTGCAGCCCCGCCCGCCATCAGGATGATTATAAGGTATGTCAGGATCATAGGTTAAGCATAATGGTTAGCAGTAAAATAAGACCTCCAACCATCACCATAACGTACCACCGGAGCCGGCCACTCTGGGTTCTGCTCAGCAGGGCACCGGAGTAGCTCGTTGCGCGGGCAACAGAGGAGTAAATCTTATCGACGAAATCCTTTTTATCTATTTGCGAAAGCCAGACCAGCGGCTTCACAAAGATTTTGTTGTATAGCCGGTCGAAGCCCCATCCCTGGTAAAAGAAATGGCTCAGCAGGCTCTTTTCTATAATATCTGAGGATATTGATTTTTTATTAAAGATCAGATAGGCGAGATAGATGCCACCGATTGCAATCACTGCGGAGATCAATTGAATCAGCCACTCCGGAGATCCGTTTTCATTAAGGTTCAGCGCGGGGAACAATGGATTGAGCAGTTTGGAGAACAGTTGTACCGGTCCGAGATTATGCGGCAGTTCGATAAATCCTCCCAGCAGGGACAAGGCTGCGAGCACAATGAGAGGAATGGTCATCAGCAGTCCGGGCTGGTGTTTCGGCTCAGTTTTAGCTTCCCCGAAAAATACCAGGAAGATCATCCTGAAGGTGTATAATGAGGTAAGTAAAGCGCCGGCAATACCTGCGAGCCAGAGCCATTTGCTTCCGATACCTGAGGCCAGCGAAAACCAGAGAATCTGGTCCTTGCTGTAAAATCCGGCGGTTATTAAAGGCAGGGCCGACAGGGAAGCTCCGCCGATGAGGAAGGTCCAGAAGACCACCGGCATTTTCTTTCGGAGCCCTCCCATTTTGTGCATATCATGTTCCTCATGCAGTAATAATATGATACTTCCTGCGCCGAGGAAGAGCAGGGCCTTAAAGAATGCGTGGATCATGAAATGAAAAATCGCGGCCGACCAGGCGCCCACACCGAGAGCGATGAACATATATCCGATCTGACTGATGGTGGAATAGGCCAGCACCCGTTTCAGGTCGTGCTGGGTTAGTGCGCTGAATCCTGCAATCAGTAAAGTTGCCGCCCCGATCATGGCTATGGCAAGCTGCACGGCAGGGGCAAGAATAAAAAGGACATTCATCCTGGCAATCAGGTACACACCGGCAGTCACCATGGTTGCAGCATGTATGAGTGCGCTCACGGGCGACGGACCGGCCATGGCATCAGGAAGCCAGGTCTGCAAAGGCAGCTGGGCCGATTTCCCCAGAGCACCACCGAGCAGCAGCAGGGCAGCTATAGTGGCAACCGGCGAACCCGAGCTCCATTTGAGGGGAGCCTGATGAAGCAATGTATCAATATTGAGGGTGCCGAAAGTGACGAACAGCAGGAAGAGCCCTACGATCATGAAGGTATCGCCTATGCGCGTAACGATAAATGCCTTGCGCGCGGCATAATCATTGGCGGGATCCTTATACCAGAAGCCGATCAGCAGGTAACTGCAAAGCCCTACCCCTTCCCATCCGAGGTAAAGCAGCAAAAGATTATTGGACAATACCAGAATCAGCATGGAGCTGACAAACAGGTTCATATAAGCAAAGAAGCGGGCAAAGTCATCATCCTCCTCCATAAATTCCACCGAGTACAAATGGATCAGTGCACCCACGAAGGTGATAACGAAACAAAAAACAAGGGTAAGTGCATCTATCCGGAAGGCGATATCCGCGGAAAAACCGCCGGCATTAATCCAGTTATAAATGATGGTGGTAAAAGCTCCCCCCTCCGGCGGAGACGAAAGAAATCTTATTCCGGCGATGATAGTGATCAAAGCCGAAAGAGCAACAGAGCCAACCCCCAGAATAGCGACAGCCTTTCGTGGGATCACCCTGTTAAACAGCGCAATGATCAAAAAGCTCAATAGCGGCAATACCGGAATAAGCCAGATAAATTTTGTCATTTTCTATAAATTTGCATTCGCCTTATTGTCTTTCAGTTTCTTCATCGAATCAGCATCCAGTGTTCGGTAATGGTGATACATCTGAAGTATCAGTGCCAGTCCGACCGATACTTCCGCAGCCGAAACCGTGAGGATGAAAATGAACATCACCTGGCCATCGGCCTGACCCCAATGGGCACCTCCCATAATGAACACCATGGCCGCGCTGTTCAGCATCAGCTCGATCGACATCAGCATATATATGATGTTCCGGCGCACCAGCAGCCCGACCAGTCCGATCAGGAAAAGGATTCCGGCAAGCAATATCTGAATCTCAAGGGGTACGGTCATCATAACTTCATTTTTTAATTCTCGCTTGTTTAACCAGGAACCGGTGCGTAACCTTTTTCTTTTGCTTACCCAGATGATAGGCACCCACGATACCCGCAAGCAGAAGAATAGCAGAAAGCTCCACCGCTATCAGGTAGGTGGTGAACAGGGAAATGCCCACTTCTTTCGGGGCAACATCGATTGCCGGATGATTCTCAAAACGAAAATCCTTGAGTGCAATCATAAAGAGAATCAGCAAAATAGCAGCCAGAAGCGAAGGGATCAGAAACTTTCGCGGGGTGAGCCATCTGTTCTCCACCTCCTCCTGCAGACCAACGTTCAGCATCATGACGACAAAGATGAAGAGGACCATGATGGCACCGGCATAAACAATGACCTCAAGCGCTGCAATAAACGGGGCGCCCAGGGTGTAAAATATGACGGATATCGACAGCAGTGTAAGGATAAGATACAACAGCGCATGAATGGCATTTTTGTTGGTAATAGCCATAAGTGAAGCGATGATCGCTACCGCTGCTGTGATATAGAATATTGTATTCATTCAGGTTTATTCTCTTTTTGATTCAGATCTTCCTTAGCTAATGTTCAGTAAAATATTTAAAAGTTCTTTGAAATAAAGTTTCAAAATAAATCTCCCGGATTAATGTTCAGAAATTCGTTCAATGGCATCCCCGTTTTACCGATCAAAAAAATGCGATGTGGTTGAAAACGTTTCTGGAAAGCATCCATTCCTTTACGTTTGTGTCCTTCTCCGGAGGAGACCTCCAATCCTATAACTTTCCCGTTCTTCTGAATCACAAAGTCAACCTCATCATTCCTGTCGCGCCAATAATTCACTTCAATCCTTTCGGTGAGGGCATGATTGACCAAATGAGCGCCAACGGCAGATTCAACCAGCCGTCCCCATTGAGCAGGTTGATTTAGTACCTCTATATAGGTTTCATGCCGCTGTGCAGAAATCAAGGCAGTATTAAAAATCTGAAGTTTCGGACTCGATGATCGCTGCCTCGTTTCGTTAAAGGAGAATTTCTCAATACCCGCGAGCAAACCCGCCTGGCTGAGTAATTCCAGATAGTGGGAGAGGGTTGTGGTGTTACCGGCAGCAACCAGTTGTCCAAGCATTTTGGTGTAAGAAAACACCTGGCCCGAGTATAAACATCCAAATTCAAACAGGCGGCGAAGCAGTGCGGGTTTTTCAACCCTGGTCAACATCAGGATATCCTTTGAGATACTGGTTTCAATGATGGAATCAGAAATATATTGCTTCCACCTGACCTCGTGTTCCATGATTCCTGCTGAACCGGGATATCCGCCAAACCAGATATATTGATTAAGGTTGATGTCAAAAGCGGTATGCATTTCGCTGAATGACCAGTGGCCTGCATAGATCATTTCAAATCGTCCGGTCAACGATTCCGACAATCCCTGTTGCAACAAAAGTCGGGATGAACCTGACAGAAGCACCTTAACCGTTATCCCGTTCAAAGAATCAGCATCCCATTCCCGCTTAACAGTCTCGCTCCAGTTTTCGACCTTCTGGATTTCATCCAGGATCAATAAAAAGGAGACCGATGGATTTTGCTCTTGTCTGAGCCTGGCGAAATCCCATTGCTCTTTGATCCACACACTCCCGGCAGTAACAAGGCCATCAGCTGTAGCATAATGTGCAGGAAAAGGAAGTTGTTTCATTACCTGGGTAACCAGAGTGGTTTTCCCAACCTGACGAGGGCCAGCCAACACCTGGATAAACCTTCTTGGCTCCACCATCCTCGTTTTAATGATCTGAAACAATGGTCTTTGATACATAATTTACAATTTACTCAATCCAATGAGTAAAATTACTAAAACTTAACAAGTAAACAATAACAGTCTGGTTACTAATGTATCAGACTTTTAAGGTTAACAGGCGGCTCTTCGTTCTCGCCCTCGCCGGTTTTTTTCACGCCCATGTTTACACCAGCCTCCTGATAAAAATTATATCCATGATATTTTCCTTCACCGCTGATGAGCAGGTGTTCCTTTTCATAAACCATATTCTGCCTGTCGTAATCCGCCATTTCAAAGTCGGGAATCAGCTGGATGGCGTAAGTTGGGCAGGCCTCCTCGCACAATCCGCAGTAAATGCATCGCGAGAAATTAATGCGGAAAAACTCCGGATAACGTCGTCCGTCCTTGCCTTCGGCTGATTGCAGCGAGATACAGTCGACAGGGCAAACAGCAGCGCAGAGGTTGCAGGCCACGCACCTTTCCTTGCCACCGGCATCGCGCGTAAGAATGATCCGGCCCCTGTACCGTGGCGGCAGGTAGGGCAACTTCTCAGGATATTCCTGGGTTTCACGCTTATGAAAGGCATGCAGGAAGGTGTAAAATATGCTTCTGATCAGGCTTAACATTTTTTTATTTTCAGCTCGTATGTTTAAATAGCAGCACAGCACCGGTAACCAGGATATTCAGCAGTACCAGTGGCAGCAGGACTTTCCATCCGGCCTCCATCAGCTGATCGTAACGCGGCCTGGGCAGCGATGCACGTATCAGGATAAAGAGACAGATAAAAAATCCTGTTTTAAAGAAGAACCAGAAGGCTGGCGGAAGAAATTCCGGTCCGAGCCAGCCCCCGAGAAACAGGGTGGTGATGAGGGCTGAAATCATGGTAACGCCCATATATTCTCCGACGAAGAACATCCCGAATTTCATCCCGGAATATTCCGAATGATAACCGGCAACCAGTTCCCCGTCAGCCTCAGGAATATCGAAAGGTGCCCGGTGAGTTTCTGCGATCCCGGCGATCAAAAAGGTCAGGAATCCCAGAAACTGAGGGATCACGAACCAGCCGCCCTTTTGTGCCAGAACGATTTCACGAAGGCTGAAACTATCGGCCATCATGACAACGCCTACTAAAGACAGGCCCATAAAAACCTCGTAGGTCAACATTTGCGCCGAAGCCCTGATGGCACCGAGCAGCGAATACTTATTATTGGAAGCCCATCCGCCGAGCACTACGCTGTACACTCCGAGAGAAGAGTTTCCAAGAAAGAAGAGCAGTCCGATATTGGAATCCAGGACAAGGAAAGTATCGGTGAAGGGGATCACTGCGAAAGTCAGGAAAATCGAGATGATCAGGATTCCGGGGGCCATAATAAAAACGGCCTTATCGGCAAACGGGGGAATCCAGTCCTCCTTAAAAAAAATCTTTACCATGTCGGCCACCACCTGTAATACACCGAAAGGCCCTACCCTGTTAGGCCCTCTCCTGTCCTGAAACAGCGCCAGCAGCCTCCGCTCCACGTAGATCAGTCCTGCGGCAATGGTCAGGACCACAATCATTACACCGGCAATTATAAAAACGTACTTCATTTTTGGTCCATTTTGTTGAATAGTGCCGGGCCCGGCTGAACATACTCCAGCGAAAGGCCGTTATTATCATCAAAGAGCCTGATCCCCGGATTGCCGCCATTTCTTACATGCCCACCCGGTTCATCCAGATATTTATTGGATGCCTGGAGGGAGTTCCACCCAGGCGACCAATAATAGGGCGTGAGTGAAGCAGGCGGAGTGCCTTTATAGCCTTCCATGCTGAACGCCAAAGGTGAATCTATATCCTGTGGCGGCTTTGGCTCGCTCACGGCAATTTTAGCATTCATAGCGGTACGGCCACTGTAGCGCATGGTTTGGCGTGCAATTTTTTCATCAAAGCACCTGAATCCGGCATCCGGCATTTTACTGCTGATTGCCGTGAATTCCGGATATGCCTTAACCAGCGCATCGACTACCTCATCGAGATTTTTCCACGAATCATTGCACCAGCGCCAGCCTGCCTTTACCGGTTCCTGTTCAGGAAGGGCAGCATAAAAGCGCTGAGCCCGGCCTTCATTGCTGACAATGGTCCCTGCCGCTTCAGCAAATATTGCTGAGGGCAGCAGAATATCAGCCTTGCGCGTGGTATCATTCATCGTATGGTCTATAACAATCACCTGCCTGCACTTCTCCAGCAAAGCATCAATTCTCTCTTTAGAATCTCTTTTGTACAGGTCGTTCTCCAAAATTATCAAGGTGTCTATTGTCTTCTCGTCTATCCTGTCTTCTGTCTTCTCCAGTGAGAGTCCATCGAGCAGCGCCAATCCGACACTGTTACACTCCGGAAAAATGATGCTGAGTGATGGATTTTTTCCACGATTACTCAAGGCGAGGGCAATATTGGCAACTGCGTTGAGAATATCGTCCGTTCCGCCGGAAATTCCGGTCACAATCAAAGGGCTCTCTGCTCCGGCAAGGGCTGCAGCAATTTTCTCCGCGGCTTCCCTGAGATGTTCATCGGCCACCGATATTACCGGGGCTCCGGGATCAATAAATGAGGCCACGGCGAATCCGAGCCGGGCGATATCCTGCAGGGATGAGTGCCACGCGACCTCAGCGAGTTCATCCAGCCGGGTGCTGCCGGGAGAAGCAATAAAAACATTGCCTTTTCCTGTCTGGTCAAGCACTCTTACAGCGTAATCATTCCACTCGGGGATGCCCAGCTGATCGGCGTGCGCAATGGACCGCAACCGGGCGGCCTGCCTGACAGCAAGTTCCAGCATGGGAGCGGAATTTGTTACGTCGTTGCCCAGTACGAGTATAGCATCACATTTTTCAATTTCTTTCAGGGTTGGCGAATGATAGATACCGTTTTTCAATATCCCGGCTGCCATTTTTACCAATTGATACTCTGTACGGGAAATGCCGTGTGAGAAATTCTCTATGCCAACGAGGTTAAGGAGTGCAAAGTTTGCCTCCAGGGAGGCACGCGGCGAGCCAATTCCTATCACTTTTTTACCCGGAGCGGGTATGAGGGTAAGACTTCCCTCCATCTCAAGAAGCTCACTGGTTTTTGAAGCCCTCAGGTGAACTTTTCTTATCCGTTCGGGACCATTGATAAACTCATAACCAAAGCGTCCGCGGTCGCAGATAAAGTATCCGTTAACCGAGCCGTTGTAGCGGGCCATCACCCTGCGTACAGTGCCGTAACGCTCGCTTAAAATAATATTACAGCCCAGGCTGCACCCCTGACAGATGGATGGGGTATTGCTGAGATCCCATTTGCGGGCAAAATGTTTGTTGAATGTTTTATCGGTAAATACGCCGGTCGGACAAACCTCCACCAGGTTGCCGCTGAATTCGCTTTCGAGTGTTCCATCCTGCTGGCGTCCGAAATATACCCGGCTGCCCGATCCGAAAACATTCAGGTCCTTGCCCCCGGCATAATTGCGATAGAACCTCACACAACGGTAACATTGTATGCACCGGTTCATTTCATGCTTGATGTATGGTCCGAGATCCTGATTGGTATGGGTTCGTTTTTTAAAGGTATATCTCCGGTAATTATGACCGGTCATCACGGTCATATCCTGCAGGTGGCACTCCCCTCCCTCATCACACACCGGGCAGTCGTGAGGATGATTGGCCATGAGGCCTTCGAGAACAGATTCCCTGAAAGCTTTCACTTCAGGATCATTAACCGAAATAATCATTCCTTCAACCACCGGCTCCATGCACGACATCACGATACGTCCGCGCTTATCATCGGCACTGGTATATTTTTTAACGGCACAA
>CAILAQ010000413.1 GCA_903832165.1 uncultured Bacteroidota bacterium
CCCAGATGGCCGTGTTTATGGCGGTGTTCCTGATGAGGAGCATCACCGTAGAGGAATTGATAGGATTCCGCGAAGCGCTGAAATCGCTGGCGGTTCCGGTGGATTTATCGGAATATAATACCATCGACCTGTGCGGGACCGGTGGCGATGGCAAGAATACTTTTAATATTTCCACCCTTTCGTCTTTTGTTCTGGCGGGCGCCGGAGCAAAAGTCGCCAAACATGGTAATTATGGAGTATCCTCCGCCTGCGGGTCATCCAATGTATTGGAGTATTCAGGATATAAATTCTCCAACGATCAGACAAAGCTTAAAAGGGAGATTGAGGAAGCAGGAATCTGCTTTTTACATGCTCCGTTGTTTAACCCCGCCATGAAAAACATTGCTCCGGTAAGGCGCCAGCTGGGAATCAAGACGTTCTTTAATATCCTGGGCCCCATGATTAACCCATCGACACCGCAAAATCAGCTGGTGGGGGTATTCAGCCTGGAACTCGCGCGCGTGTATCAATACTTATATCAGGAACTCGATGTAAATTATGCCATTATACATTCCCTGGATGGATATGATGAGATTTCACTCACCTCGCCTTTCAAGCTGATTACCAAGCAGGGGGAGCAGATCGTAGAACCCGCCGATCTTGGTTTCGCAAGAATTACCCCAGACCAGATTTTTGGTGGAAATACCGTTGAAGAGGCAGCAGCGATATTCCACCGAATCATCAATGGGCAAGGCACTGATGCTGAAAAAAATGTTGTCATCGCGAATTCGGCAATCGCACTCAATGTCATGGACCAAGGGAAATCATTGGAAGAATGCCTTTCTGAGGCGCGAGAATCGCTTGAATCAGGGAAGGCACTTGCCTCGTTCAAAAAATTAATTTCCCTAAATATTGAACCCTCATCAAGTCATCAGTAAGCAGCAGGCAGTACCCAGTACCCAGTACCCAGTACCCAGTACCCGATACCCGAAACCCGATACCCGATACCTCAATGAACATCCTCGCCAACATAGCCGCCCATAAACGTCTGGAAGTCGCAGAACGCAGAGTGCTCTTTCCAGTGACGCATCTTGTTCAGAGTCCGCTGTTCGACAGGGTTCCGATATCAATGACAGAACATCTGCTCAGGGATGAAGCATCTGGAATCATTGCGGAATTCAAGAAGATGAGCCCATCAAAGGGAATCATACATGCAGGAGCCCGGGTGGAAGATATTACCACCGGATATTTACAGGCCGGAGCATCTGCTTTGTCGGTTCTCACGGATACGAAGTTTTTCGGCGGCTCCAATGAGGACCTTCTGATGGCCCGCAAAGTGAACAGCTGCCCGATACTGCGAAAAGATTTTGTAGTGGATCCGTATCAGGTTATCGAGGCAAAATCAATCGGTGCCGATGCTATACTGCTGATTGCGGCAATATTAACTCCGGCAGAGACCTTAGAATTGGCAACACTGGCCCGTACGCTTGGGATGGAAACCATACTCGAAGTTCATGGAGAATCGGAAATGGGACATTTGAACGATCAGATAAGTATTTTGGGCGTCAACAACCGGAATTTGGCAGATTTCAAGGTTTCTCTTGATATTTCGATAGGCCTTTCAGAATTAATTCCGGATGGTGTACTTGCCATATCTGAAAGCGGAATTCAGAAACCTTCAGATATTTTCCTGCTTAGACAGTATGGATATAAAGGTTTTTTGATCGGGGAACAGTTCATGTCGACCGATAATCCCGCAGCTACCTGTGAGGCCTTTATATCAGAATTAAAAGAGGGAGAAAAATAATGAGCAGATTGGTGAAGATATGCGGACTGCGGGATCCAGGAAATATCAGGGAAGTGCTGACTTTGAAACCTGACCTGATCGGATTCATCTTTCACCCCGCATCACCTCGCTGTGTCACCGACCTTGACAGTTTAAGCTTCCTTAACCCAATTAACCCACTGGACGACATTAACACAGTTAATACGTCGCAAACCTTTGGTCACTTAACCCGACGCACTAAAATTGTTGGAGTTTTTGTCGATCCGGAGGTTCAGGATATTCTCGAAATTACAAAGGCTCTGCACCTCGATGCCATCCAGCTTCACGGGTCGGAAACACCCGAAACCTGTCAAGCTATTCGCGACCTTGGATTCGAGATTATCAAGGCATTCGGAATCAAATCCGGATTCGACTTTACTTCGATCAGAGACTATGAGGGATTGGTTGATTATTTCCTTTTTGATACAGCGAGTATAAAGCACGGCGGCACCGGTTTACAATTCGACTGGGCGCTATTGAAAGAATATCAGGGTAAAACTCCCTATATTTTAAGCGGAGGAATATCTCCGGAAACCAATGAATTCCCTACGCACAAGCTTATGACTGGTGTCGATCTGAACTCCAGATTTGAGATCGCCCCAGGCATTAAGGATATCGGATTATTGAAAAAGTTTATAAAAAAATTCAGAGATGAGTAAATCGAAATACAGCCCGGACAGCGACGGGTATTACGGGGAGTTCGGAGGAGCTTTCATACCGGAAATGCTGGTGCCGAATATTACTGAATTGCGCGAAAACTATCTGAGAATAATTGAGAGTGAAGAGTTTATTAAGGAATTTCACCATTTACTCAGAGATTATACCGGAAGACCAACACCGCTTTATTTTGCCAAAAGGTTATCTGAAAAATACCAGACCAACATCCACCTCAAGCGCGAGGATCTCAATCATACCGGGGCACACAAGATCAATAACACGATCGGTCAGGTTTTACTGGCGCAGAAACTGGGGAAGAAAAGGATCATTGCCGAGACCGGAGCCGGTCAGCATGGCGTGGCCACCGCTACTGTCTGCGCACTGAAAGGATTGGAATGCGTGGTTTATATGGGCGCGCTGGATGTTCAGCGGCAGGCGCCAAACGTGACCAAAATGAAGATGCTCGGAGCAACGGTAGTGCCAGTGGAATCAGGTAATAAAACGCTGAAAGACGCGACAAATGAGGCCATGCGCGACTGGATCAATCACCCTGATGATACGTATTATATCATCGGATCGGTGGTAGGTCC
>CAILAQ010000414.1 GCA_903832165.1 uncultured Bacteroidota bacterium
ATCCAAAGCGAGGAGATGGACGGTAAGGCGGATAAATTCAGCGCTGGCCCAATTGTGCGGCATATCACCAACTTTCTTAAACTTATCGCCCTTCAGTGACTGCTCTTCGCGCCATACCAGCGTTGGTGAAGCATGATTACCAAAGGCATAGAGCACCTTGGCCGCCTTCTGTCCATTCCCCTGCCAGAGCCAGGCGTGTCCGTAAAAAGAAGCAAAGTAGTTCCAGATTCCGGTGGCATCCCACCCGGTACCATACACCATTCCTTCGCGCTCAGTGGATTCGAGCATGGCCATATTCCCTGCTACCAACGGATCGCTTTTCAAGAATATCTGTCCCGGATAAACTGCCTGACAGAAGGCCCACTGTGCCCGCTGGGGCAATTCCTTCCTGCCTTCCTCCCCCATCAGAATTGGCAGATAAGAATTACCGGCCGGATCCTTATCCATATCACGTTTTGCAGCTTTCTGGAAGGCCAGCATGAAATCGTCATATTCTTTTTGCCACGTGGCAGCCTCTGCGGTTTTGCCCAGCCAGGTTGCAGCCTGAATAAAGGCTTTTAAGCCGGTAAGATTCCAGTAAGAATTAGTGTATTCATCGTGGGTGCCGCCAATGCCGCCATCAAGCGTTCCAGCCGGATTCAGTCCGTCATCAAGTTTTGATGTATTACTGAGCGTCTGCTTGCGAAGAGTTTTAATATACTCAGCTATGAGCTCCAGCTTTGGCCATACAGATTCCAGCCACTTTTTGTCCTGGGTAAGCTGTGCATGCCGGATGCAGGTCCAAAGCACAATGCCGTTCTCTTTCCAGTAGTCAGGCGACAATACTTCAATCCGGCCATCCGGTTTCTGAACATTCAGCTCATAGACCACGCCGTTTCGGGCCTGATCGCCGGCACCCACCAGGGCAGCTGCCTCCAGGAGGAAAGCGCCGTCAACAATCCATAAGCCGCGGTAACAGGTAGGACCCACCTGAAAAGCAGGCAATCCGTTCTTGATTTCCCGCGCCTGCCAGATATTACGGACTGAAGACTCTATAAGCCCCTGGATTTCAGGGTCGGGCACCTGAATGCGATCGTAGGGCAGGAGTGATTTCTTTTCCCAGTAATCGATAGCATGCTTACGATTGAGCTGTGCTGCATCGAAAGATTTTGAAGCAGGGGCAACTAAAATCCCGTTGGTATAACGTATAAAAAATGCCACACTTTGCCCGGCAGGAACGGTGATTGATTCCAGCTGGATTTTACGGATACCATCTGCTCCTTCGGTGATTCCGGACATTTTCAAAGAAGATTCAATATTCTCAAGATTATTTATTTCAACCTTCTGAGCTTCTGCCTTATAATTGAAAGCGAGGGCTGTATTGACAATCAACTGCGGGTTGAAAGTCCGTTCCTTTAAGCCGGTATTCTTCACCCTCACCATCAAGATATCATCGCGCCCTGGTCCTCCGCTGTTGGCATGAATAATATCAGCCTGAGCAAGGGAATTCATTTTACCGGACAGCAATGCATCATTTTCTTTAGCGGCTTTTGAGTCAAAAACCCAAAGTCCGTTCAACATCGTGTTTTTATCTGTGGCTTTTGCGGACGCTTCCACAGAAATACTGATTTTCCCGTCACCATTGGCGTCCTTGGCATCGAACCAGAATGCCTTCGATTTGTTCTGACCAATTTCAGCCACCGGATCAACAGTTATAACGGTTGCCCCTTCAACATGCAGATCCAATATACGCTTGGCCGGTTCGCTCCAATACCCTTCACATAAAGCGAGGGCAATCAATCGCGATGTACCTGCCGGAACGGTAAATTCGTACTGAATGTTTCCACCCATATTTACTGCAATATTCCTGAGAGACTGATCTGTTCCTGAAGGTGGTTTTGCCCAATTCATGAGTACTCCGCCACCATCGATACGATTTAAAGCACTTGCCGGGATATTAACTGCGGGAGCATCGGTTATGGCAAATGCCTCCTGCTTGATCTCCAGCCCCTGAGCCTGCCAGTAAGTTCTGACAATTGGAACCCTCGGTGAAAAGAGGTCCTGCTTATTCCATTTAGCATCATCAGACACCTGAACGCCGATGCGGGTACCAAACTCACGTCCGCCCTGCTGGTAATGGTAAAGCAGCTCACCATTCCGATCCACCAGACTCTTGTGAGGATCATCAGGCAAGCATATCGCAGTTTGCCATTCCGGCGGTGAGAACTGAAAATCGAACTTACCCTGGGCCAAAGGTACAACGGGCTTCTGGGCTAATGCTGCTGTTCCAATGAACAGTGAAGCGACAATCATTATCACAAACTGCTTTTTCATTTTATTTAATTGTAAAGTTTGTTACCCCTGATTTTATTCTTTTAGTAATGCTCCGGTTTTGATAGTTAATAACGATTTTAAAGGCTCAAACTATTCCTGAACCGCATTAAAAACGAGTACTTCAAAAGGTTTTAGTGTGATGGTCAGAGGTATTCCTCCTTTGGCTCCGATTTTTTGAATACGCTGATCAGCATAGGCCGCCATTAACTGATAATTGCGTGCTGCACCTTCAGGTAATTCAAAGGAGGCAGCAATGTCGATCGATATATTTCTTGCCTTATCATCAGGATTGCGGAAACAAATAACCCCTTCGTTCTGGCTCCATGAAGCATAGCAATATGGTTCGCTTTTGTTCGGATCTCCGGTTACCCAATGAGAATCGATTAAAATTGCAGCATGCTTTTTATTCCAGCGAACGCACTCGGCCAGGTCGTCCCAAGCCTTGGCATTCATCAGATCCGGTGATAAATAGAGCTCCTGAAGATTGGTCCCCAAGGCAAAATAACTCCGGAATTCGCTGGTCATATTATTACCCGCTTCCGAAGTCTTTTTTGCCTGGTAACAATGTCCGAGTATAACCCCGTGGAACATCATGCTGTTCAACGGATAAAGGGGGGCGCGTTTAACCACCATGGTGTACATTTCCCCATCACGGTAATTCATGCCCCGTTCGCGGTTATCTCCTTTGCCAATCCAGCTCACATCCGCCCCGCCCATTCTCCAGGTGCAGTCGACATGGTTTAGCCAGAATGGCGATGGCCAGGTGCCAACGGTTGTGTTGATGAAAAGATCAGGGCATTCATGGTGCAATTCTTCTGAAATCTGGCAAAGGCGCATAAAATGAGAGGTTGACTTCAGATTTCCGAAGGTCCGGCCGCTATTTTCAAAAGGGGCTGCATTATCCCATTTAAAATAGTTGATATCGTACTTTTTAATAAAGTTCAGGCAAATCTCCTTGTACAGTTTAAAGTAACCCGGATATCCGAGATCGAATATTTTTGCCTCAGCCGGAAGCGCACCCGCCTTTTTTGTGAGTGCCAGCCGCTCTTCCTGTCCTCCATATCCGCCACAAGGTGAAATCCAGAGGCCCAGATTTGCGCCGCTGGTTTTCTTCAGCAATTTCTGCAGGGTCCCGAAGCCATCGGTGAACCGGGTGTTGTCCGGAGACCAGAGATCAACAGCCGGATTATCCCAGCCATCATCAAGTACAAATCCATCCAGCTTTATTCCGCGCTTCTGCACAAGCTCCTCGTTAAAACTATTAGCTACCGCGATGAGTTTTGTTTCTGTAAGTTCCTCCAGGTCGTACCAGACATTGTAATGCAGGTAAATCCTTGAACGCGAAACTTTTTCACGTTCAATATAATACTGGAAAGTCCGGCGCCTTTGTTCTACCGGAAAACAGCCAATCATGGTGCAGATGTGATATTGGTCATCGGGGCCAAGCACCATCTGGGTTGGCATTGACAATTCAGTGACCTGATCATTTAAAGAATCAGCAACAGCAAGATAACCCGGTTGCTCAATGCCGGCAATAATATTTGTTCCGGGAAATGCATAAGGGGATCCGGGAACCGTACCAATTGAATTATCAACAACATAGGAAACCGGTAGTCGAAACATGACGATTCGCTTAACCGTGTCGGCAACAGGTTGTTTAGGCCGGCTGATGTCATAGGTCATACGGATATAATTTGATCCGTCGCGGAGCTCAGCCTGCCATTTTATAAGCACTCCTGATGATTCATTATATAAAGTAGTGCGAATGGCTTTTCCGGGGATGCGGTCGGCAATTCGTGCACCTTTCACATCGACTTTCAAAGAAAAAGCCTCCGGCTTGTTCAGGATGGTAAAATCTTTGGAATCCAGCTTACCCAATGAGGCTGTCTCAATGACAAAAACGGAAATTGGTTCAAAATCAATTGACTGATCTGCCAATAGATCAGTAAACCGGCTCATCTTAAGATGTTTGCCATCAACCACCCAGGAAGCTTTAATCAATTGATTACTAAGCCTCAATTGATTTCCAGCCAGCTCAGCCTCCGAATTTCCCGGAAGTTTCGATACAGGCCAGATGACCGGAGTTATTTGAGCGGAAAGTGAATATCCGGACAAAAGAAATATCATGCCGGTTATGTAAGCCAGAGCCGAACAACTATATCGGGTTTGCATTCTTAATCCTCCTATAAGCCATACTCCGAAAGTATGATTTTTTCAGAGTCGATCATAGGAAGCATCTCATCAATAAAATGGCTTTCATCAGAAGGTATGGACTCCAGATCCTGACGGATTTTATCGATCCAGATATATTCTTTTTCATCATTCTTCAGGCGGCCTTCAGACATAGCGGTTTCAATCATTTCAACTGCCTTTTTGCAACCATTTACGGTACTTTCGAGGTAAGTCCGGCCGGCAACAATTTCCTTTGCTATTTCAATAACATTTTCCGGTGCCAGCACAAATGCCTGAGGATCATGATAAATATCGGAATCAACATAGAGGCTTTTGAGTATTCTGGCCGAGGTTTTGCCCTGTTTGGTGGCCGTATTCATTAACCGGGTTTCGTATTCCAGCTGTTCAAAAGAGACTGTCGGCGCCATACCGGCCAGCAGCTTGATGTTTTGCACCGATTCATTGCTCCAGAGGTCGGCACAGGCTGCAGTAATGTTTCCTACCGGACTAAAATGGGCACAGGCAGCATTCTTTCCTTCCATGGAGATCGGGATTCCTGCAATGGCTTTCATGTAGGGTCCTTCGTAACCGCAATCCTTGTTGGGGCCTTTAGCGCCCTGTTCATAGGCTACCAGCGAGCGGGAAACCGTGGCAACGCGGGCGAGAGCTGCAAAAACTTTAGGAATAAACTTTTTCTCAGCCAGCACCATCGCTGTATTGCCAAAAGCACAGGCGGTATCACCTCCCGGAATTTTATCGAGTTTATTGGCCAGCGCAACAATCTTCGACCAGATCATCTGCATATCGCGAACACCGAGAACTGCCTGTGTGAAGATGAATTGTCTCATATCGCACATCATGAGTGCATCATCGGACAATTCCTTGCCTCCTGTGGATTCAATGGATAAGAGATCTCCACCGGCCAGGGCGCCACGTTCGAAAAGCTCCATCATCGGTTCCATGTATTTGGAGGTTCGCTGCCGGGGCGGACGGTCGAAATCGCGCAAGTCGTTTGGTGTCAGCCGTATCTCGCTTTTCAGTCCATCCTGCGCATAAAAATCCTCGCAAATATCATTCATCACTTTCACCAATTCGACACCGATTTCAGGATTCAGGGTCATCTCCACCACAGTTTCGAATTCCAGGATCAGGCCCGGGCTGTTCAGTTCCACAGCGCGAGTTAATGCTCCGTGAACAATTTGAGCATAATGCGTCCTGATCTCGGCGATATTTGACTTGGACACCTCAACAGGAGGCAAAGTGAAATTGAGTTCAGGATATACCATGCCTCCGCCAATCAGCAGTCCACGGCGGGTTAATATGGGTTTCGGAGCTGTGCCAAAGATGAGATCGGCCGGGTTAGAAATGGAGAGATCAGTGAATTTCATAGAAGAAGCATTAAATAAAGGTTACGGCGTTTTGTTTTAAAGTTGACAGCGTAAAGATGGAGAAAAGCTGTCAACTACAAATTTTCATCAGCCTTTTTCAGGTGGTGCTTTCTGAAAATGATTCCGAGCATACTTGGGTAAACGATCAGCAATAGTGGCAAGGCAATAATGAATCCTCCGATTACAGCAATAGCAAGGGGTTGATGCAGCTGTGCACCGGTGCCGATCCCCAGAGCGATGGGCATAAGTGCGGCAATCGCACCCAATGCGGTCATCAGTTTTGGCCTTAGGCGGGTGGAAATTGCATATACTAATGAATCATGCACAGTTCCGGATTTCAAATTGTGGGCAAACTGCAGGAAGGTAAAAACTGCATTCTCCCCGATAATCCCGATAATCATGATCATGCCGGTATAGCTTCCAACGTTCAGAGCGGTATTGGTTAAATACAGGGCCAGGAGGCTGCCGGATATGCCGAGGATCGAAATAAACAGAATCAGGAGGGCTACCAGAATATCTTTAAACAGGAAAAGCATCACAATAAAGACCAGCAGCCCGGCAAGAATCAGGATCATAAGCAATTCGCTGAATGATGTTTGCTGTTCCTGATAAGCACCGCCATAACTGATATGATAACCCTGAGGAAGATTTACCTGAGTATCAATCTTTCCCTGTATGTCTCTCATTACGCTCCCAAGATCCCGCTGATCAAGCCTTGCGATAACAGCAATCATTGATTGCAGGTTTTCACGGCTGATCTGGGCCACGCCGGCATCCACGGTAACATTAGCTATTCGGGCCAGCGGAACGGGCTTCCCGTTCGGGAGGTACAAATTACTCCCGCGCAAGGCTTCCAGTGAAGTTTTAGCCGCATCGGGATAGAGCATTCTGATTTCGGTTTGCTGCTCCTTTTCAAATATGCTCCCGATGATATTTCCTTCCAGCTGGGTTTGAAGCTGAAACTGGAAATCCTCAGGCGTCATGCCAAATTGAGCCATTTTGAGATTATCAGGAGTTACACTTACAGACGGTCCGGCGATTGTGATGCCGTCGAATACATCAGCAGTACCTTCCGTGCCCTCAACGATACCGGCTACTTCCCTGGCAATATTCTGGATGACCAGTTGATTATCTCCGTAAATTTTAATTTCGATTGGCTGTGTGGAACTCATCAGATCGCCCAGCATATCGCCGATCACCTGGCCAAAATCTACCTGAAGGGCGGGCTGTGTGGCTTCAATACGGGTACGGATATCATCAATTACTTCCTCTGTTGAACGTTCTCTTTCTTTCTTAAGCTGGATCAGATAATCTCCCGTATTCGGCTCGGTAATAAAAAAGCCCATTTCAGTTCCCGTTCGCCTCGAGTAGCTCTCTATCTCAGGCACCGCAGGGAAAAGCTTTTCGACTTCCCGCAAAATACGGTCGGTTTCCTGCAAGGATGTTCCGGGTGGTGAAACATAGTCGAGAATGATGGATCCCTCATCCATTTCCGGAAGAAAACCTGTTTCAAGCTGATCTTTTACCACAAAAATTGCGGCTGCCAGGAGAATAATAAAGCCGAGACTAATAGCTGGCCGCCGAATAAAAAACGCTATCCACCTGCCCTTTTTCTGAAGCTGTGAATCGTCTCTTTGCTTTACTTTATTTGTTTTGCCCGAAAGAACCACATAAATAACCGGCAGGGCTATCCAGCTAACAAAGAACGAGCAAACGAGGGTGATTATCATCGTATTGGTGAGGATCTCGAAATAGGCACCCGCCACCCCACTCAACAACA
>CAILAQ010000415.1 GCA_903832165.1 uncultured Bacteroidota bacterium
AAATACCCTGGTATGGGTAGGCAGCGGTATCGGACCGCTAACAACGGCACCGGTACTTTTTACCGTTTTTACGATCTTCTCGGCAGATTTATCTGCCAGGTTATGATCGTAAGACTTCAACTTGATTCTAATTTTCTGACTCATTCCTATTAATATTTATCTACAATAAATCCACTCTTCCAAATACTTTTTGTAACACAGCGATGGCAATCGCATGGGGTACCTCATCATAATGTGATACTTCCATGGTAGAACTGGCTCGTCCGGAGGTTAATGTCCTGAGTACCGTCACATATCCGACTTGTTCGGAAAGTGGTACTGTAGCTTTAACCACACGTCCACCGGGCTTATTTTCCATCCCGGCAACCTGGCCACGCCGTTTGTTGAGATCAGCAATTACATCTCCGACATACTCTTCAGGAGAAACTACTTCAAGGCTCATAATTGGTTCGAGGAGAATTGGTCGTGATTTCTCACAACCTTCGCGAAATGCTTTTTGTGCAGCAATTTCGAAAGAGAGATCATCTGAGTCCACCGGATGAAATGATCCACCGGTTAAAGTAACTTTAAGACGATTTAATGGAAAACCTGCCAACACACCGCTGTTCATTGCGTTTTTAAAACCGCGTTCAACAGCAGCGATATAAGATTTTGGAAGTTCTTCAGGCTTTAATTCACAAATAAATTCAAGACCTTTAACAGCAGTATTAGGAGAAATCTTAACCCGTATATCAGCAAAAAGATTTTTGCCACCGGAATCTTTTCGGAAGATAGTATGAACCTCCGTTTCCTGCTTTATGGTTTCTTTATAGGCTACTTGCGGTTGTCCGCGATTAATTTCGAGCTTGAATTCTCGTTTCAAGCGGTCGAGAATAATATCGAGGTGCAACTCACCCATTCCACTCAAAACTGTCTGCCCTGATTCTTCATCGATCTTGACCCTAAAAGTAGGATCTTCCTCAACAAGCTTCAGGAGGGCCTCCGTAAGTTTTGCCATATCATCCTGAGTTCTCGCCTCAACGGCAATTCCCAGGACAGGTTCCGGAAAAGTTATGGATTCGAGCAAAATTCGGTCACTTTCACTGCAAAGGGTATCGCCGGTTCTGATATCTTTAAAACCAACGGCTGTGCATATGTCACCTGCTTCTATAAAGTCTCTCGGATTCTGTTTGTTTGCATGCATTTGATATAATCGGGTAATCCTTTCTCTTTTATCGGTTCGCATGTTAAAAACAGTGGCTCCCGATTGGATCGTCCCGGAATAAACCCTTAGGTATGCCAAACGGCCTACATATGGATCAGTAGCAATTTTAAAAGCGAGGGCTGCAAAAGGCGAATTTGAATCAGGTTCCCTGCTCACTGAATCGTGTGTCATCGGATCGAGTCCGTGAACAGCTCCAATATCAAGGGGGCTGGGTAAGAAAGCAGCAATTGCATTAAGCAGAGGCTGCACGCCTTTATTTTTAAAAGCTGAACCACAAAGAACAGGAATCAATACTCTGTTGAGTGTTGCGTTCCTGATTGCAATCAGCAGTTCACCGGCCTGGATGCTATCTTTATCATCAAAAAATTTCTCCAGAAGAGCATCATCAGTTTCGCAAACCGATTCGATCATTAAGTTTC
>CAILAQ010000416.1 GCA_903832165.1 uncultured Bacteroidota bacterium
CTTCTTTGGAGAGATGGGTGAGTGGCTGAAACCAGCAGTTTGCTAAACTGCCGTATGCCTAAAGTATACCGGGGGTTCGAATCCCCCTCTCTCCGCATGGCGGACGTTGTTTTTGAAAATCAGCTTGCCAAACAACATTTTTCAGCTGGGATTTCTCATATTACACATATAAACTATGAAGAAATGTCAGGTGATGGGATTAACTGGGCATATATCAGTAATTTGGCGTATTAAGAGCCTTACTCGACCGATAAAGCAACCTTTTCTGGTATTTATCCTGTTGATTATCACCTCCTGTTCAGGAAATCAGCCCATTTCCGTGCTGGAAAATGGTTTCATAAACCCACCGGATTCTGCAAAACCGAATGTTTGGTGGCACTGGCTAAATGGAAATATATCTAAAAAAGGGATTACTCTTGACCTCGAGTCTATGAGGAATGAGGGTATCGGGGGAGCTGCAATTTTCAATTTGAAAGGCCAGGCTGCGCCGGGACCGGTAATTTATGGTTCAGATGAATGGCAGGAATTGGTCAATCATGCATTTACTGAGGCCAGGAGGCTTTCACTTGACCTTTCGTTTCAGAATTGCGGTGGCTGGGCCACCAGTGGCGGTCCATGGGTAACGCCAGACAGGGCCATGAAAAAACTTACTTATCGGAAAATTCAGGTAAAAGGTTCTCGAAAATTCTCCTCTGATTTGGACTGCCCGGCTACCATCAGCGATTATTACAAAGATGTCTGTATCCTTGCTTTTCCCGCTGATAACCTTGATCATCAGAATCTCATTGATTCAGTTGTTGCAAATTTTTCCTGCGACAAAGAGATTCTGGACAAAGAGTCGGTTTATGACGGGGATATTGTTTCAGAAGCCAGGATTCTGACTGATGGGGGCGATGTGACATTTCTATTTGAATTTGGCCAATCATTCGATGCCCATTCTATCTTTTTTAAACGTACCTGGCCTTCATGGAATGGTGTAAACAACTTTGAATTAGCTATATCACAGGACAATAGGAATTTCAGAAAATTATTAGAAGCTTCCATTCAAAATGATTTTCAAGTGTTCGAATTCATTCCTGTCAAAGCAAAGTTCTTTAAAATAACCGTTAAAGGAGGGTTCCAGGATATATTGCGAATACCGGAGATCCAATTTAACCGGGATCTTTATGATTTTTTACCTGCATTGAATGATCTCAATGCCCTGGCCGGGTTTCAGGTAAGGGAAAAGATCGGCCCAAAAAAAACTATAAACAGCAAAAAAACTGCTGTTAAACTAAAAGAGCTCGTTGATCTGACTAAATACACTGATAAAAATGGGAGGTTGAACTGGGATGTTCCTGAAGGCAACTGGACTATTCTGCGGGTAGGTTATACCTTGACCGGAAAAAAGAATGAGGGCCCTCCGGGAAGCACAGGTTACGAAAGTGATAAGCTAAGTGCGGAAGCCACCCGTGAATACTTTGACGGGATGAAGCATGTATTATTCCAGAACCGCGAGAAATTTATCGGGAAAACTTTAAAATCGATTCTCACTGACAGCTGGGAATGCCTTAACCAGAACTGGACAAGCAATTTCCCGGAGGAATTTGAAAAGCGCAGAGGTTACCCGATATACCCGTATCTTCCTGTAATATCAGGAGAGCTCGTTGAGAATGATGACGTATCCTATCGTTTCCTGTGGGATTTCAGAAGAACGATTGCCGATCTGATTGCCGAGAATTATTATGGAGAGATGGCGAAATTATGTCATAAGGCAGGAATCAAACTCGAATCAGAAGCTTCGGGAGCACAGCAGGCATTGAAAGATCCGATTAATTACTCCTCAAGGGTTGATATTCCGATGACTGAATTCTGGGCACAACCATTCAAAACTAACGGTTCATTTACAGACGCAATATCGGGGGCCCATCTGTACGGGAAAAAGGTAGTGTCAGCGGAGGCATTCACCAGCGCTGCCGGAGATTGGCAATTAACGCCATCTGATCTTAAGGTTTATGGCGATCAGATATTTTGCCTGGGAATCAATATGTTAAGGTTTCACTCCTTTACCCATCAGGCCGATGAAACTTTTCCGGGATGGCAGATGAATCCCTGGGGTATTGCCATGAACCGGAAAATGCCCTGGTGGGATCATGCCTCCGGGTATTTCAAATATCTGCAGAGAACACAGTATATGCTTCAACAAGGAAAACCTACTGCTGATGTTCTGTTATTTTATTCCGAAGGTGCCCAAACAGACCTGAATTCCTCTTATGGGAACAATGTACTTTCTTATCTTCCAAAAGGATACCACTTCGATGGTTGTGACCAGAATACGATAATTAATCGATTGACCGTGGATGATCATAAACTCGTTTTGCCTGATGGAACCTCTTATTCCCTGTTGGTTCTTCCCGAGAAACTGCAGAATACACCTGTCCTTCTGGCCAAAATCAGGGAATTGGTTAAAAATGGAGCGATTGTATATGGCCAGAAACCGGTCAGCTCGCCAAGTTTAAATGACTACCCTCACTGCGATACACAGGTTCAAAAACTTGCTGATGAGTTATGGGGGGAACCTGACACCGGAGGCATGATTGATCATACCTTTGGTAAAGGGAAGGTGATTTACGGCATCCCGGTACAAAAGGTGCTTAATACGATTATTATTCCTGATTTCGAATATGAATCTGATGACCCTGCCGCTGTTCTGGATTTCAATCACAGAACATATGGCGCCACGGATTATTATTTTATTTCCAACCAGGAGTCACACACCGTTCAGACCAAATGCCGATTCAGGGTTACAGGAAAGATCCCCGAACTTTGGGATCCTGAAACCGGCCTCATCAATAAAGTCCAAGAGTTTGAACAGGAGCAATTGTCTACCATAATACCTATCTGTCTTGAATCCGGGTCATCCATTTTTGTCGTGTTTAACAGATCAGCCCGACAGAAACCGCTTACGGAATTAAAACATGATGAAACTCTGCACAGCCCAAAGGATCTCACGATGATGCTGACGGGTCCCTGGCAAGTAACTTTCGACCCGATTTGGGGAGGTCCGGGTGAAGTAATCTTTGATACCCTTATTTCGTGGACTGAGAGGCCTGAAGAAGGGATAAAATACTATTCGGGAAAGGTCATCTACAAAAACGAGTTTGAAATCGATGGGGGCCTTCTGGAACAGAATCGGAAAATTGTTCTGGATCTTGGCGAAATCAGGGAGACCGCACGGGTTTATGTGAATTCAAAAGAGAGGTGCACCCTTTGGAGGAGTCCGTACAAATCTGATATTTCCGGTTGGTTGAAGCCAGGCAAAAATATTCTCAGGATAGAGGTGGCAAATAGCTGGCCAAACAGGGTGATTGGTGATTTGAACAGCCACAATGGGAAAACATATACCTGGTCAAACTCAACCGATCATTATAATAAAGATTCGAAATTATTGACCTCCGGCTTACTAGGGCCTGTGTCTGTCAAAGTAACATGGACCAGATAATTTCAGTCTGATGTATGAGGAACTTTCTGTGCCCGAGGATGCTTATCTTTAAAGAAACCCTTTACTTGTTTGTTGTGGAAAAACTACTATCTTCGCGGCGCGTTCATCTACTATTACGCAACTCGGGGTATAGCGCAGTCCGGTAGCGCACCTGGTTTGGGACCAGGGGGTCGCAGGTTCGAATCCTGCTACCCCGACAGAAAAGCAGAAACCACCAATATTTACTGGTGGTTTCTGCTTTTTTCGTAAACAACGCTCAAACTTTTATTTATCTCAATAAAACGATCTTTCCGGTTTTCTGCTGCGTGCCTATGGTGAGCCGGTATAAATAGGTGCCGGGATTTACATCGCGGTTCGACATGTCGCGGGCATTCCAGTAATAAGTAAATTCACCGGGAAGCAGAGACTTATTCACCAGCTCCGTAACCTTGCGGCCCGAAAAATCATAAATCCCCAAGGTGACGGGCAATTCTTCGGTCATTACAAAAGAGATGCCTGTGGTTCGCCGGAAAGGATTGGGATAATTTCTGCTTTGGATTGTTGCACTATCAGCGGTGAATGAAGAAATCGGAATGGAAGCCTGCTGCTCCTGGTTAAAGGCATCAATAACCTTGACGAGGATCGTCCACAAATGGTCTTTCTCCGTAACAAGGCCACTCAGTGTTCCATCAACCGTTAAAGTCAGATTTTCCGGATAGTCCAGAGGCGAATAGGTGATCACGTAATCTTCGGGTATCAGTTGGCCCTGATTAACCGATGATAATTTATACAATGTCTGATCCCCGTTAGATATTCCTACCTTCCATGGGTAGTCGGTCGGTGGCACGCTCCGCTTTCCGTAAAGAAACTTTATCCGGCCATCAGGATAAAGTTTAGCGCTCACCTTAACAGGGTAAATCTTTTTTCCGATATAAACTGAGGCAGTCCATTCGAAGGTGGCCACTGAATCAGTACCCGAATAAATTAATGCATCACCTTGAACATTCACCTGGATATCAGCGCCAAACGGAACGATGCTCTTCCTGACCCTGAAAATCAAATCCGGGTTCACAACATAGGGATACTGGATATATTCGTTATTGAAAAACAGGACGCCATTAATATCAGCAACCAGGCTTTTATATTTAGTCCCGTAAAACGGAAACTCAAAAGGTAAGGTGACTCTCTGAAACGATATTTCATGGTCGATGTTTGAGAGTGTATCCCCTGATATTTCTTCAAATGTCTGGCTATATGATTTTTCCTCGTAATCCTTTACCAATTCCCAATTATAGGGAGGTTGGCCGCCACTGGCTGAGAGTTGCGCAAAGAACGGTTGCCCGAGATTCAAGCTGGTAACAGCAGGCTTCTCCACTTTCAGTTTATTGAAATTCAAAGTTTCGACCAGGCTGAGGTAGGTCAGTCCATTATTTACAATCGGGTAGTTTTTCTGATTGGAGACCACTTCCTTTGTGCTGGTTGTGTAATTAATTACAGAAAACTCATCTATCTTACCGGATGCTGATCCATTGGGATCGGTTTCTTCGACTATAAGGAAAAATTTAACAGGCACACCCGTATCAATGGAGCTGAGGAGTGGGGTGATATCCAGGCCCAATTCGAACCGCTTGTTGTCAGCGGGATTTTCGGTATCCATGAACGGAGAATAGCCACCCTGATGGTTAAAAATCGGGAAACTGAGTGTCTGCTGAGGTTTGACAGCCGTCGTATCAGTGGAAAAGCCAGCTTGAATACTGATCCTTTTTCTCTGATCATGCCTTAAAACGACGCGCATCGTAAGTTTTGGACTGTAAATCTTCTCAGCTTTGATTACATGCACTGACCGGTTCCAGATCCCTCCATGATTCCCATCACGGGCAACGACGCTATAAAGCACATAATGCTTCCCACCCTTACCATCGCCTGACCCCCAGCTGTTGCAGGCTAAAAATGCACCAATCTCCCAGTCGTTCATATCAACCACACCATCGCCGGTGATATCGATATCATTCGTGAATTTTTTATCGTTATTCAAATCCACGCGGACTGAATCATTGTACCCAACGAAAGTCCAGGCATGACCAACATATTGTCCGAAAGTGTAAACTACCGGCCACGTTTCCTTCGTTTCGGAGTCGGTCCAGTTCCTCGAGTTTATGGCATCTGATGCAATCTGAATACTTCCAATTCCACCATCGGGAGAGTCTTCAAAATGATCAAAAAGGTACTGTTTAAACAGGGCAAGGTCTTGCGGATTTCCCACGGGCAATGAATAATTCCTGGAAATCCGGTTTTGCATGGCTCGGTAATACTTTTCATAACCCGACATCCAGATTCCGATTGCTGAATAATAAAAAGGATAGTCTGTTGAGTTAGCGCATCCGGCAGTTTTCACGATCTCCCAACTGTCGAAATAGCTCACGCCATCGCCTCCATTATTAAGGAAGTTCCAAACAAAACCAGGTGTATAGCAGGTTTCCGGGGAATTTGCCGGCATATTCCTCAGTCGGTTCATTTCGTAGGTGAATACATAGCCTATGCTGCTGGCCTGATTGCAACTCATACCATTCTGGCTGATGATCGGAGGAAAGTAAATTTTTTGCGAGTTATCCAGCTTATAGGGCAGTCCTGATCCACCTTTCAGACGGTATTTTTCCGGAACCGGATAAGGAGGGAAGTCGCTGAGAATTTGCGAAAACCCGGACGCGGCCGCGGAAATAACAACTAACAGGAATATCAGCTTTCTCATATTCAAAGATATCAATCGAGCAGACATTAATTGCTGTCAGCCATTTTTGTTATCAGGATTCTGAAAACGACATAGTAAGTGATCAGGAAAATAATGAAAAGCAGAGTAGATACAACGAATATGGCCCATCCGAATATCAGGAGGAAAGAACAGAGCCAGATGCCGAGTGCGATGTATACTGCTTTGATTAATGCTTTTGCGCGGATCAGATCGTAGCCATCTTTCTCTCTTTTCTCCCTGGAAAACACAAGTAATGTTAACCCCGAAATACAAAAGATCGAGAATAATTCGTCGAGAAGGTTAGTTTTAGCAATAACAAAGAACCTGTTCTCCATATAGGTTGTTACTATGGCAAAGACCTTTGTCTCGAAAAAGGTTGGCCGGCTTCCGAAAAAATAGAGGTATCCGAAGAAAAGACCGGGAAGAATTAATAATGCGCCGATGATCCGTGCCTTATAGGGAAATAGTGGAAAATGAAAGCTGGAGTTATCCAATGCGTTTAGGAGTTAACTTCAATTAGTGCTGTAAATGCTCACAACCTTGGATGTTCCGTCCTCAAAATATGCCTTAATGGCGACCAGTCCGAATTTGTGGTTCGTTTGGTATTCAATCTTTGAAACCCCGGGAATTCCTCTGCCTGTCTCTTCTACCCCAATGGTCTTGATCATCATCCATCCCCAGAAATAGTCATCGGTGGTTGATTTGGTAGCCACTTTTCTTGTTATGGTATTGGCCCCTCTTTTCAGGGAATATTCATCACCTACCGAAGCATTCCATTTAGCCAGAACCAGATTGCCTTCATCGTAAACATTCATGATCCCCTGATCTGTGATTTTAGCTTTACCACCGCCGGTGGCTAAGTTACCGACAAAATTGGTTCCGGGAATATACTTCGCCATTTCCAGCAGATTTGCATCATCAATCCGGCAGGTATATTCGATGGTTGAAATTCCGTCTTTCAGTGCTGTGATTTTCGCAGATTGGTTTGAAATTCCCGGAACGGCAGACATGCTGAAGGTGTTGTCAACCTCCCCTACAACATGCTGGTTGCCGCTTAGCGATTGACCTCCGGAATTCAGATATTTTTCACAAGAGGTGAGCAAAAAAACGAAAGCTGCAGCTAGTATCAACTGTGTTTTCATGGCTTTATCTTCTTATTTTTTAGGCCTAAAGGTACAACAGGCCAAAGATATAAGTAAAATACCAACTGCCAACTGCCGACTGCCTACTTTTCTTTTGCTTTTTTCTTAAAATAACCCCTGAGCAGGAAATTGTGCTGCAGTGCTTCCAGATCTTCATTTAGCTTTTGGGTACTGCTCTCGAGATTCTTGATTGTAGATTTTATGTCGGTTGCAGCCGGCTGGTCATGCAGGATAACCCCGATGGGGCTGTTGGTATTATTGAGATCCCCGGTTGCGGTTTTTAAACTGGCAGTGATACCGGAGGCCACGGTGGCTATCTGTTTCAATTCGGCAACTGTAGCCCTGATGGAGTTGAACAATGTGGTGTCTGTCACCAGATCGTTTGTCAAGCTGCCTTCCTGATTCATTTTTTTGCTGTATACAGAGAGGGATGCGGTAAGTTTCTCGGCATTCAGCGCAGCGTTTTTGAGTGTGGCGACTGTCAGATTTACATTGTCGAACAGGGTTTCATCCGTCAGGAGCTTACCCAAAGTCCCTTCACCGGCAAGGATTTTCTTGCTGATCAGTTTAAAGTCGCCGGTAATAGCCAAAAGGTTTTTATTATTCTCCTGGAGTGTATTCATCATGTCGTCGGTGGAAAGGGTTTTTTCGACAATCAGAACATCTCCGTTGTTTATCGGCGAAGCAGAATCGGAGCCGCCGTATATCACGATAATCTTATTGCCGATCAGCCCATCGGAACTTACTTTGGCTTTTGCATCCTTTCGAATATAGCCCTGTGCTGCCTTATCGATTTTCATGCTGACCCTGACTTGCGATTTTCCACAGAATTCCAAAGCACTTACTGTTCCGATCTTTACGCCGGAAAACCAGATGTTGTTACCTGTCTGCAATCCGTTTACTTCATCGAAAATGGTTGTAACCTCGAATTTTTTAACAAAACTGTTATGCAGATTCCCGATGGTCAGTATCCCTGCCATCAGAATAATTAAGCCAATGAATAAGAAAAGGCCTACAATGGTTGCCCGCCTTCCTATGTTTGCTGTCATTTCTTATTGAATAAAGTTGTAATCATAAAAGCTTTTCACACGGCTGTCTCCAGGATCAAAAACATCTGTAAAACTACCCATTCTGATGAAATTCCCATCCTGCAACAAAGCGATCCGGGTTCCGGTTGTTTTGGCACAGGTCAGATCGTGGGTAATTATTATGGAAGTGGTGTTGTACCTGCTTTGCACCTCATTGATCAGTTGGTTGATCTCGGTGCAGGTTATCGGGTCTAAACCTGCTGTTGGTTCATCATACAGCATAATTTCAGGCCGGATGATCAGCGTTCGTGCAATCCCGATCCGTTTTATTTGTCCGCCGGAAAGTTCGGAGGGCATCTCATTGATTTTTTCCCGAAGACCAACGGCATCAAGGACTTCTTCAACAGCTTTGAGCACCTCCCTCGCTGTCATATGCTTAAAATTCCTTACCAGAGAGAATTCCAGGTTTTCCCTTATGGTCATGCTGTCATATAATGCACTGCTCTGAAAAATGAACCCCATTTTTAACCGGAGTTTCTGAAGGTCGTGAACCTTCAACTTATCAACCTGTAGTCCAAGAACATTGACAATTCCTTTATCAGGCTTGAGTAAACCGGCAATTGTTTTAATCAAAACAGATTTTCCGCTGCCCGACCGGCCAAGAACTACAAAATTCTCGCCCTTATATACTTCCAGGTCAATTCCTTTTAAAACAGCTAATCTCCCAAAGGATATATGAAGGTCGCTGACGGAAATCACTATGTCCCTGGATTCGCCCTGCTGAATGTTGTATTTCATGGGTCAGCTGTTAAATACCATTTATCCAGTTTGTAATCTGCACGGCAACCAGCTCTTCCGCAAAAATCAGGAACATTGAAAATACGACTGCACGGTTTGCTGCTTTACCAACTCCCTGAGTTCCATTGGTGGCATTGAAACCGCGATAACAACCAACGATTCCGATTGTGAACCCGTAAAAAAATGATCTTATCACTGCTGACCAAACATCTATGAAACTAACAGAAGAGAACGCATGGTCGAAATAAGATACCAAACTCGTAAGTTCATTGGCATGGACATTCAGATATGATCCCATCATACCGACGAGGGTGCAGTAAAGCATCAGGATCGGCAGCATCACCGTAGTGGCGACTACCCTTGTGACAACGAGATATTTAAATGGATTGACAGCCGAAACATCCATGGCATCAATTTGCTCGGTCACCTTCATTGATCCCAGTTCAGCACCGATGTTTGATCCAACTTTGCCGGCTGCAATCAAAGCGGTAACGAGTGGTCCGATGGCTCTTACAAAAGCAATTCCGATCAGGGAAGGCAGCCATGATGCAGCGCCAAATGCTACCAGAGGAGGGCGTGACTGTTTCGTGAAAACAATGCCGATCACGAATCCGGTGAGTGAAATCAGCAGCAGCGACTTAACGCCGACCACATAACACTGGTGAATGATCTCCTTAAACTCAAATGGCCTTCGGAAAAGTTCCTTAAAAAAACGAGTAATGAATTTGTGAATGCTGACGACATCGAGAAAAAATGCGTCGACCCGTCGGGAGAAAACAAATTCTTTGGAGTTCTTTTTCATGAAATTCCCTTTTCAGGCCTGACGTATTCTTTTTCCCAAATGGCAATCACAACAGTGGCCAGGCAGTTGCCGATTACGTTAACTGCTGTCCTTGCCATATCCATCAGCTCGTCAATCCCAAGAATTATATAGATGGGCCAGGTGGGTAACCCAAAACTGGCAGCGGTACCAAGGAGGATAACCAGGGAGGCCCTGGGAACACCGGCAACCCCTTTACTTGTCAGCATCAGGGTAAACATGATAAACAGCTGCTTATCAATTGACAACTCGATACCACTAATCTGTGCCACGAAAATGGTTGCCAGGGATAAATATAAAGTTGTACCGGCAAGGTTGAAGCTATATCCGGTTGGCATCACGAAAGCAACGATCTTGCGCGGTACGCCGAACTCCTCCATTCGTTCCATAGCCATAGGCAATGCTGATTCCGAACTTGTGGTGGCAAAAGCCAGTGTTACGGGTTCCGCAATAGCTTTGATGAATTTTTTTACCGGGATACGGAGCATTAAGGCTATCGGGAATAATACCAGCAGCAGGAACGCAATCAGAGCAACATAA
>CAILAQ010000417.1 GCA_903832165.1 uncultured Bacteroidota bacterium
ATCTTACCAAGCCCGACTGGGGTTGCTCACCGGACGACCAGTTCCGCGTAAATGCAAAATATCCGAATATACTTGGCGAATATGTGTGGACCGGCTTCGACTATCTGGGCGAGCCTACCCCTTACAATTCCGATGAAACGAATTTGCTGAACTTCCGCAACGACCCTACGAAACGCGCGGAATTGGAAGCAAAACTTGCTGAACTCAAGAAGACCGCCGTGCCTTCTCGCAGCAGCTATTTCGGCATCGTCGACCTCGCCGGATTCCCGAAGGACCGCTATTACCTGTACCAGTCGCAGTGGAGACCCGATTTGCCAATGGCTCACATACTGCCGCACTGGAACTGGAAGGAGCGTATCGGGCAGGTCACCCCCGTTCACGTGTACACCTCGGGTGATGAGGCGGAACTTTTTATCAATGGGAAAAGCCAGGGAAAGAAAATTAAAAAGCCCGGCCAGGACTTCCGTCTGGTTTGGGACAGCGTCAAATATGCTCCGGGCAGGGTGGAAGTAATTGCGTATAAAGACGGTAAAAAATGGGCTAACGATGTAGTGAAAACCACCGGCGAGGCCAAAAACCTCATGCTGTTTTCCGATAAGCGCAAGCTGGATTCTGATAAGCCTGATCTGGCCTATGTCACCGTTCAGGTGCAGGACCGCGACGGTAATGTAGTTCCACGGACTCACCCGCTGATCAAATTTGAGATCGAGGGGCCCGGGGTGATTGTGGCCACCGACAATGGCGATGCAACGAGTTTTGTGCCTTTCCAGAGCCCGGAGCGCGAAGCATACAACGGACTGGCGCTGGTGATCGTAAAAGCAAAGAAAAATGCCAGCGGCAAAATTACTGTCAAGGCAAGCAGCAACGGCTTGCAAATGGGATCGACAACTATCGAACTAACACAAATAATCAGGAACAATGACTAGAAAAACATTACTTGCTGCATCCATGATTCTGGGATGCTTATTGCTCAATTTTACAGCGACTTATGCTCAGCTTCCGAAGGAAACCGATGAGCAGAAAACCGCCCGCATGAAATGGTGGACCGACGACCGTTTCGGCATGTTTATCCATTTCGGCCTGTACGCTCAGGCTGCCCGTCACGAATGGGTGAAAAAGAATGAACGTATATCAGAAGCGGACTATCAGAAGTATTTCGAACAATTTAATCCCGATCTGTACAACCCATCCGAATGGGCCAAAATGGCCAAGGCAGCCGGTATGAAATACGTGGTGATGACCACCAAGCACCATGAGGGATTTTGCCTTTTCGATTCAAAATTCACGGATTACAAGGCAACCAATACCCCGATAAAGAAAGACCTCGTGAGGGAATATGTCGATGCTTTCCGTGCCGAGGGTCTGAAAGTGGGGTTCTACTATTCGCTGCTCGACTGGCATCATCCGGATTATATCATCGACGGTAACCATCCGCGCAGCGGCAAAACTGCGGCAGAATACGACAGCCTGAACAAAGGCCGCGATATGGCAAAATACCGCCAGTACATGAAAGATCAGGTTCGTGAATTGCTGACCAATTATGGTAAAATCGATGTTATCTGGCTCGATTTTTCATCACCCGGAAGCAAATACGGAAAAAACCGCAAAGACTGGGATTCTGAGAATCTGCTGAAAATGGTTCGTCAGCTTCAGCCACAAATCATAGTGAACGATCGTCTCGACCTGGAAGATGTTCCCGGCGGATGGGATTTCAAATCGCCCGAGCAGTACAAGCCGAAAGAGTGGGTAACCTTCAATGGCAAAAGAGTGCCATGGGAAGTCTGCCAGACTTTCTCCGGATCGTGGGGATATTATCGCGATGAAATGTCGTGGAAGGACAGTAAACAGCTGATCGAGCTATTGATAGAATCTGTAAGCAAAGGCGGCAATGTGCTGCTTAATGTAGGGCCTACCGGTCGCGGTACCATCGATCAGCGTGCACAGGATCGCCTGGCCTCCATGGGCAACTGGATGAAATTCAACAGCCGCTCCATCTACGGATGCACACAGGCGCCTGATGAATTCAAGGCTCCGGCAAACTCGCTGCTCACCTATAATCCCGAAACAAAAAGGCTGTATATCCACCTGCTCGACTGGCCGCTCGATCAGATTACGCTGCAGGGATATTCCGGCAAAATCAAGTATGCCCAGTTCCTTCATGATGCATCCGAAATTGCCATGTCGACCAAAAAAGCAACTATCTGGCTGGATGAAAAATCCTCGGGCGACGAAACCATTTTGAGATTACCTGTACTGAAGCCAAACGTTGAGATTCCGGTAATTGAACTAATTTTAAAACAATAACGAATTGAAGATCAGAATTGTACCCACCCCTAACCCCTCCCTTAAAAAAGGAGGGGAATTGTGCCCCTGGTTGGTTGCGCAGTAAGGAAGCAACAAAGCAGACTCCCTCCCTGGTTTCAGGGAGGGCCGGGGTGGGTACAACTTTAGATCCTGACAGTGCGGGCAATCGAATCGCTAAAAGCAAGAATCAAAAAAATAGATTCAAATAGGATCAAGAAATGTAATAAATATCACATGAAAATGTCATATTTTTTAAGAGTATTCCTCTTTTCCTTCCTTTTCATTGTTTTTGCCGCGGCAAATGCATCTGCAATTAATAAAGATGAAAAGGAAGGATTAGTCAGGATTAATATTAATACAGATAAATTCAAGAGTTCTGCCAATCTGAGTGATTTTTTGGAAATCGGCAAACTCATTCCTTTAGAAGCGACGAAAGAGTGTCTGATTAAAGCAATTAATAAAGTAAAACAGTTTCGCGATAATATTTATGTTTTTGATTTAGAGCAACAGAATTTATTCTGGTATAATTCCAAAGGTAAATTTCTCGGATCTATTGGCCGGCGTGGGAAAGGGCCTGGAGAATATATGGAGATACATGATTTTTTGATTGATGCCAATAATGAATTAATTTTTATATTGGATTTTCGCAAAATCCATGTATTCTCATTAAAGGGGAAATGGATACGATCGGCAAATACAGAGTTTATGGCAGAGGCATTCCGCCAATCTGAAAATAATATATTTATTTTTTACGGAGCGGGCAGGGATAGCCGGATATTAATTACGGATTCGAATTTTAAAACAATTAATTCATTTTTTCCCTATTCTTTGGCCTACAGATTGACTCCCCGCTATCCTTTGTCAATTTATAATAAAGATATATTGGTTCAAATTCCCACTTTTGATACTATTTATACTTTAAAAGACGGAAAACCCAAGCCATTATTTTATTTGGATTTTAATGGTAGAAATCTTACAGAAAAGGATTTTAACCGGCTTTCTGAAGCGGATCAAAATAAAGTTTACGATTATATTATGCTTAATTGTAAGTATGCCAATAGCCACGAATTTATGCCATTAAAAAATAGTGCAATAATTGCCATAACCTATTGCAAAAAGGCTTACTGGGGAATTTGCAACCTAAAAACCCATCAATATTCATTTGTTGAATTAAGAAAATTGAATAATGATATTTTTGGAACATTTATGTATTTTCATCCGGCAGGAATTACCGATAATGAATATATTTTTTCCATGCCAGCGGAAGTGATGATAAAAGATAAGACAAATAGTTTCTATCAAAAGAATATTGAAATACTTAAAGAAGTAACTGAATTATCCAATCCTGTTTTGTTACTTGCAAAACCTAGAATTTAAAAATAACCTATGAACAAGCGAACATTTCTGAAAAGTATGGGGCTCCTTAGCCTCGCCGCAGTGCCATCGGCATACGGACTGGAAAACTGGCTTTCGAAACATGAGGGTCAGCCGGCCTGGAAGCTTGCATCAGATGAAAAATTCTGGGATGGGATTCGTCAGGGTTATCGGCTAAAGCCCGATTATATCAATTTGGAGAACGGATATTACTGCTTTTTGCCAACGGAGACCCTCTAGAAATACATTGCTCACATTCGCGAGGTGAATTACCAGGGTTCGTATTAGATGCGTACCGTTCAGGCCGAAAACAAGAAAAAGGTGGCCGCAAAGCTTGCCGACATGTTGGGTGCACCGGCAAATGAGGTAGTGCTCACCCGCAATACCACCGAATCGCTCGATATGATTATCGGCGGGCTCGACTGGAAGCCGGGCGATGAGGCTGTAATGGTGGAACAGGATTATGGTGCCATGATCGAAATGTTTAAGCAGGTGGCCCGCCGGTATGGGGTGGTGAACAAAACACTGTCGCTGCCGATGCATCCTGCCAACGACGAGGAGATTGTAAACTTCTATGCCAATGCGATTACTGAAAAGACACGTCTGCTGATGGTCTGCCATATCATCAATATAACCGGTCAGATACTTCCGATTCGCAAGATCTGCGACATGGCGCATAGCAAAGGTGTTCTGGTGATGGTGGACGGAGCCCACGCCGTGGGACATTTCCGTTTTGCCATGCCCGACCTGCACTGTGATTTTTACGGCTCGAGTCTGCATAAGTGGCTGAGTGCTCCGCTGGGCGCCGGGTTACTTTGGGTGAAAAAGGAGAATATCGGCAAGGTGTGGCCACTATTAGGCGACGGCAGTCCGCAGGACGATATTGCACGACTCAATCATATTGGCACCCATCCGGCCGCGACCGATCTGGCGACTGCCGATGCCATTGATTTTTATAACATGGTTGGCCCGCAGCGCAAGGAAGAGCGTCTCCGCTATCTGCAAAACTACTGGACCAGCCGCGTTAAATCGCTCCCGCATATTGTCATGAATACCCCCGTGGATGATCCCGCCCGCTCCTGTGGTATCGCCAATGTTGGCGTCAAGGGCATGAAGGCATCCGAGGTAGCCAGCAAGCTCATAACCGATTATAAAATTTACACGGTTGCCATCGACGGTCAGAACGTTAATGGCTGCCGGATCTGCCCAAACATTTATACAACACCCGCAGACCTGGATGTTTTTGTCGGGGCGCTCAAGGCGATGAAGATGTGACGGGTGACAGGTGACGGGTGACCGAAGAAGAAGAACGGGGGACGAAGAAGAAGATCGGAAGAGTCTGCAGTAGGCAGTTGGCAGTCAGCAGAAGGCAGCCTCGGAGAGTTGTCATCCCCGCGCAGGCGCAGCCGGAGGCGGGGACCCCGTCCCTTACCACGGCACTACGCAGGTGGGACCCCGTCCCTTACCACGGCACTACGCAGGCGGGGACCCCGTCCCTTACCGCGGCACTTACCAGTAGCGCGTTTGCCCAACTCAGTGCATTCGGCAAAAGCAGTTCTGAAAATTTATCA
>CAILAQ010000418.1 GCA_903832165.1 uncultured Bacteroidota bacterium
GCTTGCGCTCGGTAATATCGGTATGCGTACCTGCCATTCGGGAAGGTATCCCATCCGCGGTTCGTTCCAGAACCTTGCCCCGGTCGAGTATCCATTTCCAGGAACCATCCTTGCACCTCAGGCGATGCTCGGTTATATAATCCGGCGCTTTCTTTTCAAGGTGCCGTTGCAAGTTAAGCATCACCCTATCAATGTCGTCAGGATGAATCAGGTTTTGCCATTCACTGAGTTTTCCCTCCAGATCATCGTTCCCATATCCCAGCATCTCCTTCCACCGGGTTGAGTAAAACACCTCGCCGGACAGTATATCCCAGTCCCAGATTCCTTCATTGCTCCCTTCGATGGCGAATTGCCATCGGTCCTCGTTTTTCTTAAGGGTCTTTTCAATCTGACGTTTTCCAAGTATTTTATACAATTCATTGGCAACGGCTTGTATCTGGATCACATCAAAATTGCTGTAATCAGATGATTTATTCCCTACGCCAAAGATCAGCCGGACCTTATCCTCCTGAATGACCGGGACGCTCATGATTCTGACAACCGGGGCATGGCCATCAGGCAGCCCTTTCTGATTCGGTGACAGGGCAAAATCGTTGTAAACAACCGGCTTTTTCAGCTTTACGGCATCGGCCCAGTTCCCTGCTCTCTGTATTGGGTAATGATTGTCATAAACCGCGGAGCACCCTTCCCTGGTTGCCTCAGTCCATGAGGTGAGAATGATTTCCTGCTGATTGTCGCTGACCTGGTGAAAGAATCCGATTTTGCTTCCAGTAATTTTGACGGCGATATCAAGCGCCCGAACGTAAAGATCCTCATCGGTTAATACCGGAGACTTAGCAAACAGATCAAGTAGCAAAGAGGTGTGTTCAGCTTCTTGTTTTATCCTTAATTCGACATTTTTCCGGTCGGTAATATCCCTTGCATTCCCTTCGATGGCATTGGGCTCGTTGTTTTCATCGAACAGCAATATATTACGCTGCTCGGTCCAGATTTCCTTGCCATCCTTGCGAATCCACCGCAGCTCAAGGGGTTCGCCTTTGCTGTACCTGGTCGTATCTTCCAGTAAAATACGGTCATCGGGATGAACCAGTTTGAATCCGAGTAAAGGATCGGTGTAATGGTCCTCCGGGGTATATCCCGTAATGACAGTGGCAGAAGGACTTACATAATCAAATTTAAATTCAGGTTTCAGCAGTATTCGATAAACGATGGAAGTTGAATTTTCAGCAAGCTGCCGGTATTTTGCTTCGCTTTGAAGTAAAGCAGCTTCGATTTTTTTGAGTTCCTGGTTCTTGTGTTCAAGTTCGATCTGATGTATCTGGAGCTCATGGGTAAGCTTATGCACTTCAGATTCGGGCAAAGACAAATCGATGGGCGATGCCTTTTTATTGAGTTTTTCTTTTGATTTGTCCTTATTCATTGGATGGATGATAAGGAAATAAAGTTAATGGATAGTTTTATGATAACAAATCGGTTGATTGAAACCTGTTAACGCCAGAAGGTTTATTGCTTGCTATTGTACCGGTTAATCAGTGCCTTTGTGCTAAAAAGACAAACCCCGCACAAAATACTGTGCAGGCAGAAATTTCTTTAAAACAAACAGGAGAGAAAATGGAAAAAGGGGGAAAAAAGAAGATATTCCTGGTAACCATGCGTTCAGTAGGCCTGAAAGGATGTTTTAGCAAGAATAACTGCTTAACTGCTTGATAGCTTATGCGGCTTTTGCAGTTAATCCAATAGCTTCAGCATACTTCAGATAGGTCTCAACAGATGCTACTACTATTCTTGCTTCAATTGCAAGAAGTTCGATACCAACTAATGATACTCTTACCCATGCATCAACTACAACACCTTTGTCAAGGATACGGTCAATAACCTCAACGAGGCTTGATGAACCGATGGTCTTTTCTACTGCCATTTGAATAATCTCCTATAATTTGTTAAAAAAAACCGTGCTTTATCAGAGGGACGGTTTACCTCGTTACAGGAGGTATTCAAAGGGCGTACCAGAAAATTGAGGGAGTAGAAAAAAGGTGGGGCAGAATATGCTAATGACCTCTTCCTTAGCAACAAAAAAAATGAAAATAAAATTTAAGGCCGCCTTTCTGCAGATGGCCGGAGAGGCCCGGCTGGCCCGGGATTTGAAATAATCGCACAGGTGTGCGGAAATGGGCTGATATATTTACCGGTTGAGAATCTTACTTTTACTTTCCAGAATGATAACTATTCGAACCGTTACAGTTACCCGGTACATGCAACCCCTCAGGGAAGGGGGTTCATTACCTGCATTGGCCGAAGCCGATGATGGATTCAAGTATGTGGTAAAGTTCAGAGGCGGTGGGGTAGCCTCCATATCCATTGGAACCCTGATGGTTCTGTTTACGCTTCTCATTGGCATTGGTTGTTAACTAAAAATTCGCTCAGCTATGGCAAATAATATCGCTGACATATTGAAAGGCAGCTATGTAACCCGGACCAGCGGTTACGTCGATGTCAAAGCAAAAGAGGAGCTTTATAAGGAAATCAGTGCAATTACAGGGGGAACATTCACCAAAAGCCATAATCCGGGGAACGTCCTGTCTGACCGATAATAAAATAAACCTCGGAATTGACATCGGTTGTCATAAGGACGGTAGATCGTAAAAAGGATTAAACGGATTTAATTTCCCTTCATAAAATCTTATCGAAAACCTGTTGGAGTCAGGAATAATTTATAATCTTTTTGACGAATGGAGTGCCGGAATTCGATCCCGCCTTACCAATTGACCTATCTTTATCGGATCAGAATTTAAGATAAAACAAATGAAGAAATTACTGATAGCATTATTGATTATTTCTTCTTGTAATACGAAGAAGGCGCTCGATATGATTGGTGACAAAGCGCTCTCCAACGTCCTGTGACCTGATGGAATTCAAATCTTACCTAATGCAAAGATGAGTATGTTAAGAAAATTGTCTATTGCCTTCATCTTTCTCCTGAATGGTATTTTGGTTAATGGACAGACTATGCCGGTGGAATTGATGATGGGAAATAATTATGGATCTGTAAATTTCTTAACCATCAGAAATTTCTCACCGAATTCCCGGCTGGGATTATTTAATAACAATACAATTCGTTTCGATTATAAGGATGCGGGTAAAAACAGTTTCTCCCTTCAGGATCTTTTGTATGTGAAAATTTTTAAAAACCTTAGGGTTGCAGGAGGAGTATTATGTAATAGTGGAGGTGTCATGCCAACTGCAGGATTGCAATATGTTTACAGCAGCAAAAAGTTATTATTTCTTATTGTCCCGCAAGTCCGGATCAATAAAAATCCTTCCTATAGCTTACTAACCATTCTTCAATACAAGCAGGAAATAAATGATCGCATAAAACTCGTTGGAAGAGTTCAACTGAATAATACCTTTAATGCAGCAGGGAATATAAGGAGTAGCCAATGGATGCGTATTGGCATGGAGGTAAAAGGAACCCAATTCGGACTGGCAGTAAACCTCGATGAAAAGGGCCCTGATCCTTCAGTTGAGAATAATATCGGGATTTATTTAAAGAAGGATATTCTGTGATTTTTTTTGTAATTTTAAACAATATAAATGATTATGAACACTAAATCAACAATTTTTGCCATTGCCATTGTGTCAATAATTATGGCCGGGTGCGATGGTGGTAACAAAGGAAGAATAAATGCCATCTCTGATTTGAAAGGAAAGGTAATTGGCAGTATTGCATCAGGAACTTCGGAAAAAACCAAACTTGACCAGGCATCACTCATAATTGGTGCTGAGCCAAAAGAAGTCCTTCTGTTCAACAACA
>CAILAQ010000419.1 GCA_903832165.1 uncultured Bacteroidota bacterium
ATCATCAACGGTAAATTCAATAATATCTGCCTCAAGTGTCAGTCCCATCAATTTTTTTGCAATAATTGACGGGGAGAGGGGAATGGGCGGCACAAATCTGACTATCATCTTTTCGACAAAATCAAGCAGGAAATTCAGGATTACCTCAGGAACTCCCCAATGGAGGTCGATGGTCAGGTTGAGATCCGTGAGTTTACCCATAATGTGATGATCATCATCCAGATATACCTTACCTGTTACATTCTCCACTTTTACAGTAAGATCAGTGTTAAGGGCAGTGAGTTCCGATTCATAGGTTTTGGAAGTTGTGGAGGTATCATCACCCGGGGTAAGCCAATCCGGGAACCATCCGCTCCTGTCGATGGTAGTTTCGATAACCACCCTGGAACAAAGGGCAGCGTAAACATCGACATGAACATCCATTAATCCCACCATCAGCTCGTTATTGGGTTTAAGGTCGAAGGATGGTTTGCTGAAATAAATATCGACCTTATATTTCAACCAGAAATCCATGGATTTAACTTCATTATTCACCACGCCCAGAGTCAGTACCTCAAGACTGAAGAGTCCGATATTCGAAAGAACTTTTGCTATATCCTCCACAGCATCCGGAAAATCCTTTGTACCCTCCAGTGTGTATGATTTCGACCAGTTGGTATGATCCCACCAGAAATTAAAAACCCGGTGCATAGCGTCTTCTGAAATGGCCGCCGCAAAATCATGACCATTATTAAAGTCGGAAATGGCCGCCGGATTTCCCCCGGTATATCCATCAAAGTTAACAGCAGCAGAAATCACTTTATTATTGAGCAGAGCCAGGTTTCTGAGAGCAACAGGCAGTTTATTCTGCGGCAGGTCGTCAGTCAAGGGCAGATCCTGGGGCTTGATGAGGCCTGACAGGTCGATTTTCTCCGCTTTATCGAAAATATCAGTCTGGACAGCTGCCGCCGCAATCTTGTTCAGTTGTTTAATCAGTTTTGCCGGCAGGTTATACTTGTCGTTCAGCAAGAACCGGGTCAGCATGGCCTTGCTCAGATCAATCAGCAGGGTATTGGCCACCAGATTGAGTTCCGGTTCCACTTCGGCTGAGGCTTTCACATCAAATTCAAAGCGCACCCCGCCGAGGGCTTTCAGAACAACTTCAAAATTGACCAGTACCCTGATTTTTGTAATCAGCACAAGATCTACGGTCGGAGGTTCCTTCAGGCGGACGGACAGCCCGACGCCGGCAAAAGGCTTCAGCTCGTCTGGTACTTTATCGGCAAAGGAGAGGTTCTTTTTTATGGAATTGGGGATCAATCCAAAATAATAGGCACTCGCAAATGCCTTATTGACGAGATTTTCATGAATCCCCGCTACAAAATCGAAGTTCGCTGTTTTCATTATTTCCGGCCTTTCTTTTTTTCGGTTTAATAATATGCTTCTCTTGTTAATCCAGGAAAGGTGAAAAAGTAACCCTATTGATCAGAAGTTACAGTCCGGCGTGCGGATCACCGGCTAAGCACTCTTATAGCTTCAAGCAAAGGCCAGACAGTTACTGCCCACCACTTTATTGAAGAAATACAAATATTCTATATGAGATTCGTATCACTTGTGACTATAAAGTATAGTAAAGGGATTTCTCTCCAGCAAGGATTAAAATAGAGTTAAATGAGCTAAATTAGGTTTGGTTAAACTAAGGCCGAGGTTGTTCGAAGATTTATTTTCGGGCAACCTTATTTTTTATATACGTTTGCACAAAATATTTTATCAAATGGCAACTAATTTATTAGAGAAGAATCCATCTTATCAGACGGTGATCGGTGATTTTCCGAAAGTTGGTATCCGTCCGGCAATTGATGGCAGAATGCGTGGAGTAAGGGAATCGCTTGAGGAGCAGACCATGAATATGGCCAAAAGTGCTGCCAGGCTCATCTCAGCAAATTTGAAATACCCGAATGGCGAGCCGGTTGAGTGCGTGATCGCCGACACCTGTATCGGAGGGGTTGCTGAATCCGCCATGTGCGCTGAGAAATTCAGCAAAAATGGCGTCGGGGTAAGTTTAACGGTTACCCCATGCTGGTGCTATGGAAGTGAGACCATTGACATGAGCACTGATATTCCGAAAGCCATCTGGGGATTCAACGGAACAGAGAGGCCGGGAGCCGTTTACCTGGCTGCAGCGCTTGCCGGTCATACCATGAAGGGACTGCCGGCATTTGGCATTTACGGGCACGATGTTCAGGATTCACACGATCATTCAATACCCGATGATGTAACTGAAAAAATCCTCCGGTTCGTACGCGCCGGTCTGGCTGCCTCCACCATGAGAGGAAAGTCTTATCTCTCTATGGGTTCTGTTTCCATGGGTATTGCCGGATCCATTGTCAGGGAGGATTTCTTCCAGGAATATCTCGGCATGCGTAATGAATATGTCGACATGAGTGAATTCACCCGCCGGTTGAACGAAGAAATATTCGATAAAGATGAATTCAGGAAAGCGCTGGACTGGACCAAGGCCAACTGCAAGGAAGCTAAGGACACCAACAAGGCGCCAAAATCAAGAAAGCGCCTGGATGAGGAATGGGAAACCGTTGTTAAGATGGCGCTCATTGCACGCGACCTGATGGTGGGAAATCCCAGGCTGAAAGAGGCGGGATTTGGCGAAGAGGCTCTTGGACACAATGCCATTCTATCAGGATTCCAGGGACAGCGCCAGTGGACTGACCACATGCCAAACGGCGATTTTCTGGAGGCTATCCTTTGTTCATCCTTCGACTGGAACGGGATCAGACCTCCGTATTTAGTTG
>CAILAQ010000420.1 GCA_903832165.1 uncultured Bacteroidota bacterium
CCCAAATCAACTGTGCTGAAAGAGAATTATTTCATGAATGATTTTCCAAGATATTTCCTGATTGATAAGGAAGGAAAAATCATTTCAGTTTATGCCCCGAGGCCTACTGAAAATATTGCAGAAACACTGAGGCGTATTATTGGCGGTACCCGCTAAATGTAATTCGGAAATTCGAGGTGCACAGGCCCGGCGGTCTGTTGAATCTCTTTGGCTAACCGAAGGGTATCAGTAAACAGATGAATCTCGCTGTACACAGAAATCCCTGTTAATCCCTTTAGACTGTCATTTGCAGCATCATCTTCATGGATCTGCAGTTGAATTATCGAATATTCCCCTCCGATATGTGTGTTGTTGATATGGCGAAAAAGAACGGCCAGCGAGTCGGTACACTCATCATGGGCATAAAGCACCAGGGTGAGCTGTTTAAGCGGCTCGTTAATCCGGATAGGTTCAGGCATACGGCTGAAAAAGGCCAGAAACTTCACCATTCCGGAGATCAGCTTAACCCTGAAATTCGATTTTGTAACCATAAATCGCTTGATCGATCCTGCATCCCAGGCGGCAACAACGGATTTAATCACCCCACCCTCAATGGCAACAAAAAACCGATCAATGCTCAAACCGTCGATTTGCCCGATATAATAGCGAAATGTTTCTTCATTTAGCCTCGGTGCGAGTCGATACGAGCTGTAGTAACTGTTGTACAAAGTTATCAGTTCAGGAATATCAGACTCCACCGCCTTCCTTACCATAAATCGGCTATCGATCCTCAATTTTCTGATCGGAACAAAATTGAATATCCGGTTATCTCCCAGATATAAGGAGGCCGGAAACCCTCCCCTTCCTTTGGTAAAGGCCATTGGGGCATCGTTGTTTTTCAACAGTGTTGCCAGGGCCGCGCGGGTACCGGCTTCACGCTCCTCATCGATGGTTTTTTTCAGCATCCGATAGGCTGTCAATCCCAAACGAAATTCAGGATCAACCTTAAAATCCATGAAATAGGCTGTTCTGACCAACTCCCCACTAAAATAAAAATCCGTGTGAATAGTGCCAAGCGTGCCTACAACTTTTTCGTTGTTTAAAGCGATGACGTGATAGGAACCGGGATCAAGCAGCTGATGTAACCTGTTAAAAACCGGAGAACGATCAGGAAACATGGAGATCATTCCATATTGAGCGCATCGGGGTGATAACTCCAGAACAGATTGATTATCTACATCTTCCGCTCTCCTTACCTTTATTCTCTTATCAACTGGGATCTCTGGCATTATTTGTTTGTCGAAAATCAATTAAAAATAGAAAATCAAATCCGTATTTTAGTAAAAAATCATTGTCATGAAACGGTCCATTCAATACGCTTTTACAATCCTCACTTTCCTCACTTCCTTAACTTTCTTTACCTCCTCCCCTTTATCCGCGCAGATTGCTTCGGTCCGCGAATACAGCCGAACCTTCCTGACCTATCCGTATGGCGACCCCAATCCGGTAGCCCGGACAGGAAAAACCTATCCTTATTTTCGGTTCGACGGGTTTACCACGAAAGGGATTAACCGGGATTGGAAGATCGTGGAATTGGAAAATGAATGGATTAAAGTGCTCATTGCTCCGGAGATGGGCGGAAAAATCCTTGGTGCCATTGAAAAATCAACCGGACAGGAATTCATCTATTTAAATAAGGTTGTAAAATTCAGGGATATATCGATGCGTGGCGCCTGGACATCAGGTGGTATCGAATTTAATTTCGGATCCATCGGACATGCGCCGACCACTGCGGCCCCTGTGGATTATTTAACCCGTATCAATCCTGACGGAAGTGCATCGTGCTTTATCGGGGCGATGGACCTGACCTCCCGTTCTGAATGGAGAGTGGAGATCAGATTACCTAAAGATAAAGCCTGGGTTGAAACCAACATGTTCTGGTATAATCCGATGGACCTCACCACTTCAAAATATCACTGGGCAACCGCAGCCGCAGATGCAGCACCGGATCTGACCTACTATTTCCCCGGCGATCATTATATTGGTCATGCAGGAGAGGAGTCACCCTGGCCGGTATTAGATGACGGCAGGAATATATCAAACTATGCGGAAAACAACTATGGAAGCGACCATAGTTACCATGTTCTTGGCAGCTACACTGATTTCTTTGCCGGCATGTATTCATCCCGGAACTTCGGATTCGGACACTGGAACGATTACACGGAAAAAGTCGGGAAAAAGATCTGGATCTGGTCTTTGAGTCCTCAGGGCGCCTTATGGACCGATTTACTGACTGATCAGCCCGGGAACATGCAGTATACCGAAATACAGACAGGATTGCTTTTCAATCAGGAGGCTGCCGGCTCAACCTTCACCCCGTTTAAACACCTCGAATTCCCTGGTAACAGTTGCGAGCGTTTCAGCGAACACTGGTTTCCTATTTTGGGTACGGGTGGCGTAACGGAAATCGGCAAAGCCGGAATCCTTTACATTAATGACGGCAAAAAACCGGCAGGCTCACCGGAGAAAATTGGCGAGATAAAGTTTTGTGCACTTGAATTTATCAACGATACACTGATTCTTAAAAACGGCTCAAATCCGGCAATTAAATTACCCGTGCTGCTTAAGCCCCTTGAGCTTTTTACCTATGCATCTCCGGATGGCAAAAAACCAGCGTCAGTATCTCTCGCCAATGGTCGGCTTAAGTGGTCGGTTGACGAACAGGAAGCCCGCAATTCCGATCGTCCTGTGGTTTCACCGTCGTTTGACTGGAACTCATTGCAGGGATTGTATCTGAAAGGAGTTGAATTCAGCAGACAACGCGAATATTCCCAGGCCCGCGACTTCTACAGGCAATGTCTTGGAAAAGATCCCCATTATCTTCCTGCTCTATCCGGATTAGCGGAGGAATATATCCGCATACTAAAGCCTAAACTCGCCGAAGAGCTACTGGATCTGGCACTCTCCTTTGATACTTATGATCCCAAATCCAATTACCTGCTTGGTGTAGTTAAGAAGGGTGAGGAAGTTGGGGAAGTTATGGATGTTAAGGGAGCTAAAGAAAGTTCAGGAAATGCAGGGTCGAACAGGCGGTCGCCGCGAAAGGCATTGTATGAGGCCAGAGAAGCGTTTGGCTTGGCAACCAGGTCGATGGAGTATCGATCCGCCTCATATACCGGTCTGGCAGAGATTGCGCTGATGGAAAAGGATCTGGACGGAGCATTTAAATATTCGCGATTGGCGCAGGATTACAACCGTTACGATATCAAGGCAATACAACTGGAAGTTATCGCAGATCGACTGGCCGGCTTGCCTGGCCCTGCAAAGGAGGTGATTAACAGGTTAACCTCAATCGATCCGCTAAGTCATTTTGCTTCATTTGAGCAATATCTCGGAAAGCCATCGCAGGAAAACCTTTCTGTGTTCAAGAGTATGATCCGCAATGAATTTCCAGAACAAACCTATCTGGAACTGGCCATTTTCTACCACAAACTGGACCTGGACAAGGAAGCTCTTGCACTGTTGAACGAGGCACCCGATAAGGTAGAAGTTCAATATTGGCGCAACTATCTACAGGTCAACAGGCAACAGCCATCTACCACATTAATAAGCAAAATTCCGGCACTGGATTCGATAGCCTCATCGCCAACTAAATTCATTTTCCCTTATCGTCCGGAAACCCTTCGCATTCTGGAGTGGGCAGAATCAATGAAACCTGCATGGGAAAATCGATACTATATGGGTCTGATCAGGCTCAATCTGGATGATTCAAGTAAAGCAAGAGACCTTTTTAAGTCCTGCCGTTATGAACCTGCAGAGGCACATTTTTACCTGACCCGGGCCAAACTCTTTGAAGGGAAGGAGGAAGAGCTGGTATTGCGCGATCTGAATAAGGCTATTGAGCTGCAACCTGACGATTGGCGATCCTGGAATGCCCTTGGAAACTTTTTTGTTCGAAACCACGGATGGTCTCAGTATCTTGAAGTTACCCGTAAAGCTAATTCCAGAATTCCGGACCACATGATCTTGCAGTTCGACCAGGCAAAGGCAGAGCTGTACAATCACAACTACGACCAATCCTGCGAAATTCTGAATAAAATCATCCTTTTACCGGCTGAAGGTGCAAAGGAAGGTCATGAAATATATCGATCGGCATTGGTCCTGAGGGCGGTGGACTATTTCAGCCATCAGAGATACGCCAAGGCATTGGCTGACCTTGAAGAATCCCGGAAATGGCCGGTGACGCTCGGTGTAGGCAGACCATATGTCACTGATGAAAGGGTGGAGGATTATCTTACGGGCTTGTGTTATCTTCAGCTGAACCAAGCTAGTGAGTCCGAAAAATTTTTCAGAAAGGTTATTGATTTCACAAATGATAAAAAGCCGGCGTATGACTCTCCATACCTGCTTGCTGCCCTCAGTTATAAACTACTGAGTCAGGAGAATGAGGGTGACAAAATATTAACCGGATGGATGAAATCTCAGCCTTCTAATCCACTGATGATGTGGACAGTTGCGACCTATTCAAATAATCAGGCGGCTAGTTCAAAGGCCCTTGAACGTATCGGATGGAAACCGGAGGAGAGTCCGTGGGGATTGGGAGATGGACAGCTGGCGCTGGTTTATGAGATAATGAAAAAGGTAAAACTCAAGTAAATCTGGTAGACCTGTCAGCTTTATAATGCTGTCAGCTAAATCATATAAAACAGTAATCAATTGAATATTAAAATATTGACAATCCAATAAAAACCTTATGATAACGGCAACTATTTGATTGTCTGATGATAATGTCAAATCTAAAAAAGAAATATAAACCTGTCTGAATACATAAAGCTGCCAGGTTTTACCAAAATACAACCATCTATTTATCTAATAGTTATGAGCAATTGGCATTTACTAAGTTTTTGCAAACCAGAGTATTACAAAATAGCTGACAGCTCTATAAAGCTGACAGCTCTACTTTGTCTCCTGATGTTTCCGGGAAGCCCAGCTCCGGCCCAAACTCCCATCACGCTCATCCCAACCGGTTACGGCCCCGAAGATATCGTCATCGACTCAATGAGCTCCCCTCCCAGACTGCTGGTCTCCTGCGCATCGCGCCGACCGGAATACCCACTATATGGTGAGATCGAGGCCATTGATCCCGCTAGAGGAACCCGGCTGGTGATGAAACGAACCGGCGAACCTGCCGGCCTGGTTTTCAGGCCTCATGGAATTTCAATCGTAACAGCCGGCGAGATACAGTATCTGTTGGTTATCAGTCATAATGATGCCAAGGGTGAGCATCCCATTATCCGATACCAGATCGACAATGATAGCCTGATATTCGTTGAGAAATTGGATTCCAGATTGCTGGTTTCACCAAACGCCCTGCAAGCTTATCCCGACGGCAGCGTGGTTGTATGCAATGATGCCGCTGTCAGAGGCGATCTAAAAGAAACCATCTTCAAACAAAAAAAAGGAAATATTCTGAATTATGACGGTCGCGGAAACTGGTCGATAATTGCCAATAAACTGGGTATGCCCGCCGGACTGGCAGGGTTTGGGAACAAGATCTTCGTAAGTGCTACCACTGAAAACAAAATGTATTCTTATGATCTTAATGATGGTCAGCTTACCGGAAAGGCTGTCCTGGCTAAAATAAAAGGTCCGGATAACATAAGATTTGATCATGGAATTCTTCTTACCACCAGCCATTCTAAACTTCTGAAATTCGCCGCACACGCAAAAAACACTCTTCGCAAATCACCTTCCATCGTGCTTTCCATCGACACCAGAACGGGAAAGGTCTCCCGGTTGTTTTTTGATTCCGGCAAACTCATTAGCACCGCTTCTGTTGCCGTCATTCTTAATAATCAGTTAATTATAGGACAGATCTTTGAACCGTTTATTGGTATTTCAAACTAAATTACCAGCAAATGAAGTCAAAGGATCTTAACCGTCTGATGACCTTTTTCTACAAACATTTGACTGTGAACACGATTCCTTTTATCTCTCTGGCTTTCCTTTTTTTTGCCTTCTCCTGCGAGGCAAAGGACCCCAATGATGTTGCTATGTTCAGCCAAAACAAGATTCTGAACCAGGTAAACAAAGCCCGTCTGGCCGGACAATTTTGCGGTAAGAAATGGTACCCCGCAACAACCAGACTGAAGTGGAACGATAAGCTCGAAGCTGCCGCAAAGGTTCACTCCCAGGATATGCTCCAGACTAACCTATTGAGCCACAAGGGTAGCGATAATTCCTACGTCGATGACAGGCTGCTTAAACAGCAATATCATTGGAAAGCATGCGGCGAAAATGTGGCTTATGGCGTACTTTATGAAGACGAGGTCGTTAAAGCCTGGATCGAAAGTGAAGGGCACTGCGTTAATATCATGAACCCTCAATATACCGAAATGGGCGCCTGGCTGAGCGGCCTTTATTGGACCCTTGTTCTCGCTACACCTGTCCTTGCCTGAAATAAGTTGACCGTTTTCAACCCTTAAAATTGGTTAAAAATGGCAACACTAGAAAGAGTAGAAATTGAAAGAATCGAAAGACAAAACCGGTATTTTAGTGAAGAATTCAAAAGGCAGAAGGTAAA
>CAILAQ010000421.1 GCA_903832165.1 uncultured Bacteroidota bacterium
ATGCCACCGCATGTATATCTTGAGGAGTATGATATGATTACTTCACTGGAAAAGATAGCATATTTTGTAAAAAATCATCAGGCATAACTGCCCCTGCGGCTTTTTCAATAATGCTTGTTCACCGGAGTCTTGAGAAACTCAACATTGACAGATCTGTGGTCACTACAGGATCATTTGACGGTGTGCACGTTGGTCATAGAACAATCATCAACCGGTTGAGATCCATTGCAAAAGAAATTGACGGTGTCTCTGTTCTGGTAACTTTTTTCCCGCATCCCAGAAAAATACTGTATCCAAATACGCAAGGTAAAGATCTTCAAATGATTAATACTCAGCGCGAAAAGATATACCTATTGGAAAAGGCAGGATTGGATCATTTGGTTATCATCCCTTTCTCTCTTGAGTTTTCAAAAACCACTTCGGTTGATTTTATTCGTAAAATTCTTGTTGCAAAACTTCATGCGAGCTGTGTGGTGGTTGGGTTTAATCACCATTTCGGCCATAACAGGGAGGGAGATTACGACTATCTGCATGAGTTAGGAAAATATTACGGATTTGCTGTTGAGGAGATACCGGAACAGGATATACATAATGAATTTGTGAGTTCAACGAAAATCAGGAAGGCAATTCTGGAAGGTAATATCCAGAGGGCTAATGCTTATCTTGATCATGAATATTTCTTTATTGCCCCGATAAGGGTAGCTTCAGGGAATTTTCTCCCTGCGGATTTAAGCTGGTTTGAGCTGTTTCCTGAAGAGGAGGAGAAACAGTTAACCCCACCCGGAATCTATGCCGGTTCCATACTAGAAGATGACCGAAGAATAAAGGTGATGGTTGTCATTCAGAAATCCGGTGAAGGGAGCCGCATTTTGCTCCATGCACCCGATTATGATCTTTCGATGATTCCTGAGGTGAACCTGGCCTTTCATAAAAGAATACGCCTTGCTGATGCCTTTGTTCCGGAATTTGACATAAAATTACTCATTCAGGACATAGAGGACATCCGCGATCTTATTTATTGAGTCGGGGGTTTCATCGGCAGTATTCACCGAGCGGATGATTTTAAGAGGATTGTGATTTAAGAAAATGATCTGTTGGCCCAGCCTGATAGCTTCCCCGATATCATGAGTAACAAAGATGACCGTTCTGCCATCTTCTTCCCATATTCGTAAGAATGAATCAAGGATATTGTACTTTAAGGTATTATCGAGACTTTGAAATGCTTCATCCATGAGGATAACCTTACCCGGAAAAGCGAATGCCCGGGCAATGGATACCCTCTGTTTCATACCTCCGCTTAACTGGGAGGGATAGAGCATCTCCGCTTTTTCAAGGCCGACAAGACGAATGAACTTTCTGGCAGTTTCATGGGCCTGGAGGTGGGGCATTTTATCCATCAGAGGAAAGAGTACATTACCGAGAACTGTTTTCCACGGCAGTATTCGTGTCTCCTGAAAGATACAGGAAATCCCTTCTTGTCCGAAGCCCTGAACAACTCCTTCGTCAGGAGCCAGCATTCCCCCAATAAGGTTAAGAATGGTTGTCTTGCCACAACCTGAAGGGCCAA